>NZ_KI914911.1:50664-67652 GCF_000520575.1 Arthrobacter sp. I3 | reverse complement strand
GGAACCATCCGCCGCCCGCACCAGCCGCAATCCCTCGCCGTCGCCGAGTACCTCGACTGGCTGGACGACGCCGGTTTTGAGGGCTCCCCCCGCTTCCTCGGCCGCGACCCGCAGGGCCGGGACGTCCTGACCTTCGTGCCGGGAGACTGCGCCGGGTCGCCGCCGGAATCCTGGGTGCAGTCCGAGGACCTGCTGGCCTCCGTGGCCCGCCTGGTGCGGCGCCTGCACACCGCGTCCGCCGGCTTCGTGCCGCGGGCCCACGCGTTCCCGCCCCGGCCGGTCCGGCCTAACCCCACCGACGCCGCCGGACTCATCTGCCACCTGGACGTGACACCCCAGAACGTGGTGGTCCGGGACGGCCTGGCCGCGGGACTGGTGGATTTTGACCTCGCCGGACCCGCCACGGCACTTCACGATTCGCTCAACACCGCCATGCACTGGGTGCCGCTCCGCGACCCGTCAGATGCGTGGCCGGGCTGGGAAGACCAGAATCCGTTCCGCCGGCTGCGCATCTTCGCCGACGCCTACGGCTGGAGCGAGGATGAACGACGCCGGGTTCCCGGCGCCGGGATCGACGCCGCGGCGCTCAGCTACGAGCGGATGCGGCACAACGCCGCGGCCCTGGGCGGCGGCTGGGCGCGGATGTGGCAGGACGGCGTGGGCGGCCAGATCAACCGCCGGCGCGCTTGGCTTGAGGCCAACGCGAAGCCCCTGGTGGCTGCTCTGACAGCCTGACCAGGCGCGGCTCCGGCGCCACAGGGCAGACCTAGGCTCCGTACCCGCTGTTGCGCGCGGTGCCGATGACCAGTCCGAAAATGACCAGGACCAGGATGGTCACGGCGATGCCCACGTAACCCATCACCAGGCCGGCGATCGCCATGCCCCGGCCGGCCGGTTCGCGCCGCAGGGCCAGGTGCCCCAGAATCACGGCGGCCAGCTGCGGGAGCAGGAAAAATCCGAATCCCACCAGCGCGGCGATGCCGCAGCACATGCTGGCGATGCTCAGACTCTTGGGCGACGGCGGCGCGCCGTAGTACGCGGGCTGGCCGTAGGCGTTGGGGCTGCCCGGCTGGGCATACGGCGACGGCTGGCCATACGGGGCGGACGGCTGGCTGTAGATCGGGGGGTACGGGCTTGAGTACTGGCCGCGGTCAGGTGCCGCCTGGCCGGTGTAGGGCTGCTGTCCGGTGTAGGGCTGCTGTCCGACGTGGGGCTGCTCGCCCGTGTCGGGCTGCCGGCCTGTGTGAGGCTGCTGGCCCGGGTAGGGCCGCTGCGGGGATTCGGGTTGCGCGAACTGCTGCGTCGCCGACGGTCCCTGGTCCTGGCCGGCGGGTGGTGTCTGCCCCGGCGGAACGTCGGGTTGCTGGTCCGGGAGGCGCAGGGTCGGCTGGTAGCCCTCCGGGGTCTCGTCTTTGCCTTGTTTTGGCTGTTCAGTCATGGCTTGTCCCCTCAAGAAGTCCCTGGATCCAGAGTACCGCCGCACGGTTGGCTTGGGACCGGGCCTATTGGCGGGTTTTCTTTCGTCACAGGAGCGGGTTTGGCGCGAAACCGTGTTGCACCCCGCCCTCGTCTGGCATGCTGGTGCCATGGCTAGCCGCGCGGGCACAGTTGCCCAACCCCAAGACCTTGTTGACCTCACTGCGCTTTTGGATGCGTACTACGACGTTTCGCCGGACCTCTCGGACCCGGGCCAGCGGGTGGCATTCGGCACCTCCGGGCATCGTGGATCGAGCCTGAAGGCGTCCTTCAACGAACCCCACATCCTCGCCATCACGCAGGCGATCGTGGAATACCGGGCAGGCCAGGGCATCACCGGCCCCCTCTACATGGCCAAGGACACCCATGGCCTGAGCGAGCCCGCACAAAACTCCGCCCTTGAGGTGCTGGCCGCCAACGGCGTGCACGTCCTCATCGACGCCCGCCACGGCTACACGCCCACCCCTGCCCTGAGCCACGCCATCCTGACGCACAACCGCAATGCCGCCCCTGGCGCGCCGCAGGCCGACGGCATCGTGGTGACCCCCAGCCACAACCCCCCGGGCGACGGCGGATTCAAATACAACCCTCCGCACGGCGGCCCCGCGGACACCGACGCCACCGGCTGGATCGCCAACCGCGCCAACGAGCTGCTGGAAAACGGCCTGCGCGGCGTCAAGCGGATTCCGGTGGCCGAGGCCCTGGCCGCCGGGACCACCGGCAAGTTCGACTTCCTGAGCAGCTACGTCGACGACCTCCCCTCGGTACTGGATCTCAACGCGATCCGCGAGGCGGGCGTCCGGATCGGCGCCGACCCGATGGGCGGAGCGTCGGTGGACTACTGGGGCGAGATCGGTGAGCGCCACCACCTGAACCTCACCGTGGTCAACCCCACCGTCGACCCGCAGTGGGCTTTCATGACGCTGGACTGGGACGAGAAGATCCGGATGGATTGCTCCTCGCCGTCGGCGATGGCGTCCCTGATCAACCGCATGTCTGTTGGTGCGGACGGGTCCGCAGCCTTCGACGTCGCCACCGGCAACGACGCCGACGCCGACCGCCACGGGATCGTCACCCCCGACGGCGGGCTGATGAACCCGAACCACTACCTCGCCGTCGCCATCGATTATCTGTACCGGCACCGGACCGGCTGGAACCCGCAGTCCGTGATCGGCAAGACCCTGGTTTCCTCATCCATCATCGACCGCGTGGCCGAGAGCCTGGGCCGCAAACTTGTCGAAGTGCCCGTGGGCTTCAAGTGGTTCGTCCCCGGGCTGCTGTCCGGAGAGGGCGCCTTCGGCGGCGAGGAATCCGCCGGCGCCTCCTTTAACAAGATGGACGGGAGCGTCTGGACCACCGACAAGGATGGCATCCTGCTGGCCCTGCTGGCCTCGGAGATCACGGCGGTGACGGGCAAATCACCGTCGCAGCTGTACAAGGGCCTCACCGACCAGTTCGGCGACCCCGTCTACGCCCGGATCGACGCGGCCGCCACCCGGGAGCAGAAGGCGGCGCTGGGCAAGCTCTCGCCGTCGGACGTTACCGCGACCGAACTGGCTGGCGAAACGATCACGGCCAAACTGACCGAGGCGCCGGGCAACGGGGCCGCGATTGGCGGCCTCAAGGTCGTTACCGAAAACGCCTGGTTCGCAGCCCGGCCCTCCGGCACGGAAGATGTCTACAAGATCTACGCCGAGTCCTTCAAGGGTGCCGAGCACCTCAAGCAGGTCCAGGCCGAGGCGAAGGCGCTGGTGGACGGGGTTATCTCGTAGTTCAGCCGCCGGTGGCCAACTCGGCGCGGTCCCTGCCAAGCGTCTTTGCCTGGTAGAGGGCCGCGTCGGCCGAGATCACTGCGGCGTCGAGGCTGCCCGCTCCGGCGCCGGTGGACGCGATGCCGTAGCTCACGGTGGGCAGCCGGGGAATGACTGCGGACCCGGATTGATGGAGCCGGACGCTGATGTCGGCAGCGATCTCCCGTGCCCGGTCCGGCGTGACGCCAGGCAGCAGGAGGATGAACTCCTCGCCGCCGTAACGGCCCACGAGGTCGGTGGAGCGGACGGTGCCGGAGCAGGCCCTGGCAAAGGCCTGCAGCGCGGAGTCCCCTGCCGAGTGGCCGAACTGATCGTTGATGGCCTTGAAGTGGTCCAGGTCCGCGAGGATGATCGATGCCGTGGTGCCGGTCCGGCGCAAACGGCGCAGTTCGTTTTCGGCGAGGTCCAGGAACGCAGAACGGTTGAGCAGGCCCGTGAGGCCGTCCACGGTGGCCCGTGCCCTGAGGTCCTGGGTCTGCTGTTCGTAGCTCAGCTCGGCCATGGTGAAGGAAGCAACCACGAGCGTGATCGTCGAGAAGACCGTCATCGGGACGGAGCCGAACACCGACGTGAAGACGGCACCGTCCGGTCCGTTCGCCAGGAAAGCGACGAGGCGGCCCAGGTAGAACACGGCCAGGATGCCGGCGCCCACCGCGAGGGGACGGTGGACGCGCGAGTAGTCGCGCTCGAGCAGGAACAGCTCCCGGGATGCCAGACCGATCAGCACGGCCATGAATCCCAGGTACACCGGGCCTCCCGCCCAGACGTTGGTGGCCGGGTGGCCGAGGAAGGAAGCGACGGCGGTCGCGGCAGGACCGGCCGCGAGCTGCCAAGGCCGGAGTGAGGGGGCGCGGAGGGATCGACCGCCGGCCCAGATGCTGGCGGCACCGGCGACCAGCAGGACGTTGCCGGCAGGGATGGCCCACCCCTGCTGCGTTGTACCCTCCAGCAGGTACGCGGCGTTGCCGACCAGGAACAGCAGGAGCGCCATGCACCACCAGCCGCTGTAGTGCGACCGGGTGCGCCGGAACGTAATGAAGTAGAAAAGCATGAGCAGTGTGAGGTCGACAAGCGCCAAGGCAACCCGCAGTGTCGCGGCGTCAAGCATCATTTAGTGGTCCCCCCGGTCCGCTGTGACTTGCCCTAAATACTCACTTCGTCTTCGAATTACCGTCGAATAGCTGCCGAAGTTGACCCAAGTATGGCACCCGGTCCGCAGGAATCCAGCGCCGGCGTCGCGGATATGACGTCGTGCCCTCCCCCGACGCCGTTCTGGCGCCTACGCCTGGCCGACAGTCCACAACTTCAGGATCCGGCGCGTGGCGTGCCCGCCGTCGGGCGCCATGTCCACGAGCGCTATTCGGTCAAGCGCGAACGTGTCGCCCTGCCGGAGCCGTTTGTCGCCGTGGTGCGAGACGTGCGGCCGGTACCCCTCCAGGGTGAAGGCAGGCGTGGAGATCCGGCCGGGCAGCTGATCCACGATCCGGACCAGCTCGTTGTGGAGGACCTGCAGCTCATCGCTGGGTTCAATCAGGTTGACCGGGATTGACCCTGCGCGCCCGAACCCGGCTTCGCCGCCCACGCTAATCCGGCAGCCCAGGGCAGCGGCCACCGGGTCCGCCATGAGGGCGGCGATGTGGTCGGCAAGCGGATCGCCCGCGGCTGGCGGCGTGCCCGGCGCGGGTTCCGCGCGGGTTTCCTGGCCGGGTTCGACGACGTCGGACTTCACGACGCCGGCCTTGACCACGTCGAATTTGACCAGGGTGAGGTGCAGCGGCCAGTCATCCCGGGGAAACTCGAGCCCCTCGGCTACCGGTTCCACGAAGGCCACCGCGATCAGGTTCCGCATGGGAAAAGTGTGCCACGCCGCGGCGCCTCCGGGGCCGGGCGGGCGCCCCAAACTCACAGTGCCGGCGGCGACGGCGCGGACTAAAATGGGAAGTGGCCCTGGATGTGGGCCTTGCGCTGAACCGCAGAATCGCATCCCGAGTGCCTCCGGCCTGTCCCCCATGGTGCCGGAGGCACCTCCGCGGGAGGACAGTGCCGCAGGCACCTCCGCGGGAAGACAGTGCCGGAGGCACCTCCGCGGGAGGACAGCGCCGGAGAACGGCGCCGGGGGCTGTTAGACGGTGCGGACGACGTCCTCGTAGGCGAATTTCGGCTTGGCTTCGCCCCAGGCGTCTGCCCCGGGCTGGCCGATGTTGACCACCAGGAAGCTCTTCTGGCTCCCGTCGGGGAAGAACGCGGCGTCGATCTTGGCAAAGTCGGCACCGGTCATGGGACCTGCCGCGAGGCCCAGGGTGCGGACCGCGAGGATGAAGTAGCCGGCCTGCAGGTGGGCGTTGTTGTTGCCCGTGGCCGCTGCGAGTTCCGGCGCGGCGTCATACATGGCCTTGGGTGCGTTGTAGCCGGGAAGGAACGCGTCCCACTGGTCCTGCCAGGCGGTGTCGTAGCTCAGGACCGCGACGAGCGGCGCTGATGCCGTCTTGGCGCGGTTTCCGGCGGCCAGCGCATCAACAAGCGTGGCGCGGGCTTCGTCGGAGCGCACGTACGTAACGCGCAGCGGCTGGGAGTTGAACGCCGTGGGGCCGAACTTCGTCAGTTCGTAAATCGCGCGGGCCTGCTCGTCGGTGACGTCGCCGGTGAAGGCGTTCGCCGTGCGGGCTTCGGCAAAGATGGCGTCGACGGCGGCTGCCTCGATTACTGCTTCATCGTGGGCGAGTGTCATGGGCATCCCTTTCGCTGGGCCAGCGCACTCTTGGGCGGCCGGCGTCTCCTGCTGTCAATAGTTGCAACTTCAACGGACGGCGCCTGCTTCCCGCTGCGCCCTGTGACCTCGCGCACACCGGCCCTCACGCAGCACGACGGCTCGACGGGACGGCCGGTAAATGCTGCGCGGTAAAGTTGCTCGGGAAGATTCCTTCCCGCCCGCCCCACATTCTCTGAAAGGCTCCCGGCATGAGCATGCTCGGCACCAAATGGAAGCTCCACGGCAACGGCAAGTCCGTCCGCCCCGGTGAGGTCGTCAGGCCGGATGAGCGGCTCACCTGGCCCCTGACGGTGGGAATCGGGATGCAACATGTTGTGGCCATGTT
This sequence comes from Arthrobacter sp. I3, assembly GCF_000520575.1. Classification (NCBI taxonomy): domain Bacteria; kingdom Bacillati; phylum Actinomycetota; class Actinomycetes; order Micrococcales; family Micrococcaceae; genus Arthrobacter; species Arthrobacter sp. I3. The sequence goes on along the minus strand of NZ_KI914911.1, from coordinate 61,270 downwards.
CGGTGCCACCTTCCTGGTCCCGATCATCACGGGCATGCCGCCAGCCACCACCCTGTTCTTCTCCGGCATTGGCACGCTCCTGTTCCTGGTCATCACGCAGGGACGGGTGCCCAGCTACCTCGGTTCCAGCTTCGCGTTCATCGCGCCGATCATGGCTTCCCAGCAGCAGTTCGGCGTCCCCGGGGCACTCGGCGGAGTGGTCCTGGCAGGCGCGACCCTCGCCGTCGTCGGCGCCGTGGTGCAGAAGTTCGGCGCCGGCTGGATCAACCGGGTCATGCCGCCGATCGTGACCGGCGCGATCGTGGCGCTGATCGGCCTGAACCTGGCACCCGCGGCGAAGGCCAACTTCGACCAGGCCCCCGTCACCGCCTTCATCACCCTGGCCGTCATCATCGTGGTCAGCGTGCTGTTCCGCGGCATGCTGGGCCGGCTGAGCATCCTGGTGGGTGTCCTGGTGGGCTACCTTGTTGCGATGATCCGGGGCGAGGTGGACTTCTCCAAGGTGGACAGTGCTGGGTGGGTGGGCCTGCCGCATTTCCAGACCCCCGAATTCCACCTCGGCGTCGTGGGCCTCTTCGTGCCGGTCGTTCTGGTGCTGGTGGCAGAGAACATCGGCCACGTGAAATCCGTGTCCGCCATGACGGGGCAGAACCTCGACGGCGTCTCCGGCCGCGCGCTGCTGGCCGACGGCGCCGCCACCGTACTTGCCGGTCTTGGCGGCGGGTCCGGGACGACCACCTACGCCGAGAACATCGGCGTCATGGCCGCCACCAAGGTGTATTCGACGGCGGCGTACTGGGTGGCCGGCGCCTTCGCAGTGATCCTGAGCTTCTCGCCGAAGTTTGGCGAGCTTATCGCCACGGTCCCCGCCGGCGTCCTGGGCGGCGCGGCCACGATGCTGTACGGCATGATCGGCGTGCTGGGCGTGAAAATCTGGGTCCAGAACAAGGTGAACTTCTCCAACTCGATCAACCTGACCACGGCCGCCGTCGCCCTTATTGTCGGGATTGCCGACTACACCTGGACCATCGGCGACTTGAAGTTCACCGGGATTGCGCTCGGCTCGGCCGCGGCCCTGGTGATCTACCACGGCATGAAGGCGATCGCGAAGGTGCGCGGCACGGTGGCCGAACCGGAAACCGAAGATCCCTCGCCGGCCGCAGCTTCGACGGCCGCGGTCAAGGCAGCGGTCAAGCGCTCCCCCAAGAAGCGCCGCTAAAGAACGCCGCCCGGAAGTGCGCGGCGGGCGGGCAACCCCGCCGACGAGAAAGGCCGGACTCCGCCCACGGGCAGGAGTCCGGCCTTTTCGCTGTCACGGCCGGCAGCGCCGGCAGTGGCGGGGCGCGACGGCCCTGGGACTAGCCGGCGTCGAAGGCGTCCTTGTCATCGTCGCGGTCCTTCGGCGACTTGTTCTCCGGCAGGTCCGTCCCGGAGCCGTCCGGCAGCCCCGCCGCGTCCTGTCCGGACTCAGAGGAGAAGGGCCGCCCGGCGTCGGGCTCTTCCGTGTTGGCCCCGTCCATCTCCGCTTCCGACGACGGCACTGCCGCCTCGGAATTCTCCGAGGCGTCCGGGTCGAAGCCGGGGGTTGCGCTGGCGTTTTCTGAACTCATTTGTTCCTCCGCTCCTCCGAAGCGACCTGCTCCGGGTTCTCCTGCACTGTCTTGATCTTCTGCACCGAACTGGCTCAGGTCCGGCGCGCCGGCCGGATACGTCTCGCCGTCGGGGCTGTCCTGGTTCAGCCCGGCGGCGTCGAAGGCCTCCTCCTCGCGGGGCTGGGCGAATTTCTTCCCATCGCCGCCCATCTCCTGCTCGGCGGTCGGTGTGCCGTAGCCGCCCGCTTCCTCGGTGACGGTCTTGGGATCCTGCTGGTTTTCAGTCATGTCATTCCTCCTGGTACTGGAAACTGGTGCTGGAAATGGGACTAGCTGGCAGTAGACGGGTCCGGAGCGGGTTCAGAGGCCTTTGCCTCCGGTGACCGGAAGCACGGCTCCGGAAATGTAGGATCCGTGGTCGGAGGCGAGAAGGACATAGGCGGCCGCCAGCTCCGCCGGCTGCCCCGCCCGCTGCAGGGGCGTGTCCTGGCCGAAGGACGGGAGCTTGTCGGGCCATTCGGTGGCCGGAATCAGCGGTGTCCAGATGGGACCCGGGGCCACGGCGTTGACCCTGATCCCCTTGGGTCCGAGCTCCTGGGCCAGGGCTTTGGTGAAAGCCACCTGGGCCGCCTTGGTCATGGCGTAGTCTATGAGCCCCGGGGACGGGTTGAAGGCCTGGATTGACGCGGTGGTGATGATCGACGCACCCGCTTCCAGATGCGGGACCGCGGCACGGGCCGTCCAGAGCAGGGAGTACAGATTGGTTTTGAAAACTCGATCAAACTCTTCGGTGGGCAGTGATTCGAAGCTCTCGCGGTTCTTCTGGTAGGCCGCATTGAGCACCAGGACGTCGAGGCGCCCGAATTCGGCCAGCGTCGCCTTCACGATGTCAGCCGCGAATTCCTCGCTGCGCCCGTCGCCGGGGAGCAGCAGGGCCTTGCGGCCGGCCTTTCGGATCCACTCGGCCGTGTCCTGCGCGTCGTCTTCTTCCTCCGGCAGGTAGGAGATGGCGACGTCGGCCCCCTCACGGGCGAAGGCGATCGCCACCGCCCTGCCGATCCCGGAGTCGCCGCCGGTGATCAGGGCGGCCTTGCCGCTCAGGGCACCGCTGCCGCGGTAGCTTTCCTCGCCGTGGTCCGGCTTGGGCTCCATAGGCGCGGTGAGGCCGGGCTGCTTCTGGACCTGTTCCGGGAACGGGCCGGAATGGTAGCCGGCGCGCGGATCGCGGGGCTGTTCGGGCTGCTTGGGCTGGTCCTGCCGTTCGCTTGAGTCGCTCATAGTCCACCTAACAACGTGTCGGTTTCCAGGGATGTTCATCGGTCCCGTGTGGCGGGGGTCCGCTGAATCCATCCCGGCGAAGTAATCAGTTTCTACCCTAACCACAATATCGTCAGCAAGCTTAGTACCAACTTGTTTTTGGCAACTCTCAAGCCTAGGTTGAGGGTGGGGCCGCATGTTGTGGCGGTTTCCTTGGTTTCAGGATTTTGCGGAGGAGTACCGATGACTGGCCCAGTAGTGCCGAAGAACGACGGCAGGGACGAGTCCGTTGCGGAGCGGATGGACCGCAACTGGGTCGAACTGCTGCAGGAACTGCGCGTACTGCAGACCGGCGTCCAGATTCTCGCCGGCTTCCTCCTGACGCTGCCGTTCCAGTCGCGCTTCGAGACGCTCGATGACTACCAGACCCGCCTGTATCTCGCCAACGTCGTCCTGGCGGCCCTGACCACGGCCACGATCCTGCTGCCTGTGAGCGTGCACCGCCGGCTGTTCCGGCAAGGGCTGAAGCAGGCCCTCGTGAGCAGCGCGGACATCATCGTCAGGTTTTCGTTGACCGGGGTGGGGCTGCTGAGCGTGGGCACCACCTCACTCATCTTCGATGTCACGGTAGGCCGGACGGCGGGCGTGATCGCCGGCGTCGGGCTGCTCGCCGTGCTGGTGCTGCTGCTGGTACTTGTCCCTGCCTGGATCCGTCGACGGGCCCGCAAAGAGGAGTCGCTATGACAAACGTTTCACATGAGCGCCACACCGCAGGCTCGGGAACCATGGGCAAGTGGGTCAAGGAACATGGACTGCTTCTAGCCAATATCGGGCTGTTCGTCGTGTTTTTCGGCGGCATGGTCCTGAGCGGGGCAAGCACCTACAGCGACGAGCAGCTTGCCCACGGCGAACCTGCCGTGACCGTCCTGCAGTACCTTGGCACCGGGAACTTCCTCGAGGCGACTTTCGAGAACTGGGAGTCGGAATTCCTGCAGATGGGCATGTACGTCATCCTCACCGTCTTCCTGTTCCAGAAGGGGTCCTCCGAGTCCAAGCCGATGGGCCGGACCTCCCCGCAGGACGAGGACCCCCGGCAGGCAAAGCTCAAAGAGTCCACGCCGTGGCCGGTGCGGCACGGCGGCTGGGTCCTCAAGCTCTACGAACACTCGCTTTCGATCATGTTCCTCCTGCTGTTCCTGGCGTCGATCGCCCTGCACGCGGTTGGCGGCGCGGAGGACTACAACAGTGACCAGGAGGCGCACGGACAGCCCACCGTGACTGTGCTGGGCTATCTGGCGACGAGCCGATTCTGGTTCGAGTCCTTCCAGAACTGGCAGAGCGAGTTCCTCGCCGTGGCGGTCCTGGTGGGCGCCTCGGTCTACCTGCGCGAGAAGGGCTCCCCCGAGTCCAAACCCGTGGCCGAACCGCACTACGAGACCGGCGCCTAGAGGGCAAGCCGGCCGGCACGGCCGGCCATCAGGGGCGTCAGGCGCCTTCGAGGACCTGGCTGGTGACCCAGGTAAGGTACTTTGCGGCGTTTGCTACTGCGTCCTGGGGGCTGCCGGCGACGTCCAGCAGCTGCGCCGCGGCCACCACGCCGTGACGGGCAAGGTCCTCTGGGGTGACGAGGATCCGTCCGGCCACCACGACCACCGGAATGCCAAGGGCCTGGGCGGCATCGGCGAGGGCGATCGGCGCCTTGCCTGTCAGCGATTGGCTGTCCATGGAGCCTTCTCCGGTGATGACCAAATCAGCCACCGCGAGTTTCGCGTCCAGCCCGGTGAGGCCAGCCACCAGCTCGAAGCCGCCTTCCAGGGCGGCCGTGCTGAAGGCCAGGAACGACGCCGGAAACCCGCCGGCCGCTCCGGCGCCGGGCACGTTGACGTCCCGGCCGGTCCTCTGGCGCAGGACCGAGGCCCAGTTGCGCAGGCCGGCGTCGAGCAGCTCCACCGCATCGGCGTCGGCGCCTTTTTGCGGGCCGAACACGTGTGCCGCGCCGTCGCTGCCGAACAGCGGGTTTTGGACGTCGACGGCGATCCTGAACTTCACCCCGGCCAGCCGCGGGTCGAGGCCGCTGATGTCCACGGACGCGACGTCGGCAAGCGACCCGCCGCCGAGGGGCACCACGTTGCCGGCGGCGTCCAACGGCTTGAGTCCGAGGGCGCGGAGGGCCCCGCTGCCGCCGTCGCTCATGGCCGAACCGCCCACGCCCAGCACGATTTCGGTGGCACCGGCGTCCAGCGCGGCGGCGATCAGCTGGCCGCAGCCATAGCTGTGGGCGCGCAGCGCGTTGGCCGGTGTGGGCTCCATGTGCGCCAGCCCTGAGGCCTGCGCCGTTTCAATCACCGCGGTGGCCCCGCCGAAAGCATCCGCCCGGATGGCCCACGCGGCACCGATCGGGGCCAGGATCGGGCCGACAACCGCGTTGAGCCGTTCCTCGTAGCCGGCCGCGACGGCCGCCTCGAGCGTCCCTTCGCCGCCGTCGGCCACCGGAAACTGGATGGCGTCGGCCTCGGGGTAGACGCGCAGGGCGCCTTCGGCAATGGCCGCGGCGGCTTCGACGGCGGTGAGGGAGCCCTTGAACTTGTCCGGGGCGATGAGGATGCGCATGGCTCTATCCTGCCAGCCCGGCGGCCCCCGATGTTGCCCCATCGCCGGTGCAGGGACAAATCCGTGCCACTGGGAGTAACCTGTCTGCCACACATATTCCAGCCCGGGCCAGCCCCGGCAGAGGACAACGTTGGAAAGCAACGGATAGGGGGATCGGTGAGCCACTACGGACACGGCGTTCCGGGCGTGACTGAGTTACTGCTGGTGCGGCACGGTGAAAGCCAGGGCAACGTTGCCGCCACGCTGGCTCAGCAGGCCGGCGCACATGTCATTGATGTCCCGGCCCGGGATGCGGATGTCGGATTGTCGGACACGGGACGGGAGCAGGCGCTGGCCCTGGGCAGGCTCCTCGCGGGCTACCCGGACGGCCGGCGCACGCCAGTCTGGTCCTCGCCCTACCTGCGCGCACGCCAGACTGCGGAACTCGCCGTCCAGACCGGCGGCTGGCAAACATCTGTCCTGATCGATGAGCGGCTGCGCGACCGTGAGCTCGGCATCCTGGACATGCTCACTTCGGCCGGGGTGGAAGCCCGCCTCCCGGAGGAGGCCGGCCGGCGGCGGTGGCTCGGCAAGTTCTACTACCGGCCCCCGGGCGGCGAGTCCTGGGCGGACGTCGTACTGCGGCTTCGCTCGCTGCTCGCCGACCTCGACAACAGGCATCCGGGCGGGGGCGTCCTGCTGGTCTGCCACGACGCCGTGATCCTGCTCATCCGCTACATCCTGGAGGGGCTCTCGGAGGAACAGCTGCTGGACATCGCGGCCGCGTCCACCATTCTCAACGCCTCCGTCAGCCGCTTCGTCCGGCCCGACGGCAGGGGGGAATGGCAGCTGGAGGCGTTCAATATGGCTGACCACCTCACGAGCGAAGGTGTCCCGGTAACCCAGCACTCGGGAGACGCCGATGTCCACCCCCGCTAACTCCCGGCAGGCGAAACGCCGCCCCCAGGCCGAGGCCGTCACCCCCGCTTTGTTGCGCGCCTGGCCGCTCCCTGACGGCGGCTCCGGAAAGGATGACCGGGGCTCCGTGCTGGTGATCGGCGGTGCGCGCAAGACGCCCGGAGCGGCCTTGCTCGCCGGCGTCGCCGCCCTCCGCGCGGGCGCGGGCCGGCTGACCCTGGCCGTGGCGGAGTCCGTGGCGGTGCCGCTCGCCATCGCCCTGCCCGAAGCCGGTGTCCTTGGCCTGCCGGAAACAACGGCCGGGACCGTGGTCGGTTCCGCCGCCGGGTCCCTGGCCGCCGAGCTGGAAACCGCCGACGCCGTCCTGGTGGGGCCGGGCCTGGACGACAAGGACCAGACCACGGCGCTGCTGCGCGAACTCCTCCAAGGCACCCCGGGCAGCCCGCCGTGCATTGTCCTGGATGCTTTTGCCCTGGCCAGCGTCCCGGAACTCGAAGCCGAACTGGCGCCGTGGGCCGGCCGGCTGATCCTGACCCCGAACATCACGGAGGCGGGCATCCTGCTCGGGCGGGAGGTCGAGGACCTGCACCGCCAGCTCCCTGAGGTGGCCAACAAATACCGGGCCGTGGTCACGTGTCAGGGGGCCATCGCAGAACCCCGCAGCAGCAGGGCTGCCGCGTCCGGGGCCGGCCTCTGGGAAATCACCACAGGGCACAGCGGGCTGGGCACCTCGGGCAGCGGGGATGTCCTCTCCGGCGCCATCACCGGCCTCCGCGCCAGGGGAACGGGCAATGCGCAGGCCGCCTGCTGGGGAACGCATCTGCATGCTGCGGCCGGAGACCGCCTTGCCAGCCGGCTGGGCGGGCTGGGCTATCTCGCCCGGGAGCTAACCGACGAATTGCCGCCACTCATGATGGAACTTTCCGCCTGAGCGGAGCGACCCTTCAGGACCAGGTTCCGCGCTCCTGGAGGACCGACTTGAGCAGGTCCGCGCGGTCCGTGACAATCCCGTCGACGCCAAGGTCAAGCAGCCGGTGCATTTCCGCGGGCTCGTTGATTGTCCACACGTGGACCTGCAGTCCGTGCCGGTGTGCCCGCCGGATGAAGCCCGGCGTCACCACCGGCACGGCACCGTAGCGGACGGGGACCTGCAGGGCGTGGACTCCGCGCAGTGCCCGGCGCACCACGGCGGACATCAACGGCGTCGGCAGCACGGGGCCCAGCAGGACGAACACGGCGTTGGACACGATGCCGGCCGAGCTCGCGGCGGGACGGCTCAGCTGCTTCAGCACTGCCCGGCGCCGCCGGTCCGAGAAACTGGCCACCAGCACGCGGTCGTGCAATCCGTGGCGTTCAATCGCCGAGGCCAGGGTGCCCACGGAGTTCCAGTCCTTGACGTCGATATTGAGCCGGACGTCCGGGAAGGCAGCGATCAACTCATCGAACCGCGGGATCGGTTCGGTCCCGCCGATCCTGGCCCGGGCCACGGTTGAGGCCGGAAGGTCAGCGATTTGGCCCCGGCCCTCCGTGATCCGGTCCAGGGTCTTGTCGTGGAAAAGCACCAACACGCCGTCGGCCGTGGTGTGCACGTCCGTCTCCAGATGTCGGAACCCGAGGTCCACGGCGGCGCGGAACGCGGCCATCGAGTTCTCCAGCCCGTCCAGCGAAAAGCCCCGGTGGGCCAGCGCCAGCGGCGCCCGGGAACCGCCCGGGGCCGGGGTGGCGGCGCCCGCCGGGCCGCCGTCGCGATCTCCGCGAGGGGCAAAGTAGGGGTGCAGGTCAGTCACTCCTGAAGCGTACCCGAGCCTTGGGCCGCCGGGACCGGGTTCGACCCGGGCTTGCGGCCCGGCACTGGCGGCTCGGGCCCATCGGTGCCAGGTCAGCGGGGCCGGGTCAGCGGCCTCAGCGGGACGGGGTGTCAGCAGCCTGCTGGCGGATTTCGACGCCGTCGCTGCAGTGCAGCAGCGTGCGGCCGCGGCCGCCGTCGAGGTCGACCCAGACCACGCTGTGGTCCGCCGTCACGGCGTCCACAAGCCTACCGGTCTCAACGCCCGGGGCGAGCCGGACGCTGACGCGGTCACCCTGGCGCAGCTGCCGCCAGTGCCGGTCCGGTTCCACCGGGTGAAGGGGTTGTTCGTCCGTGTTGTTGATGCGGTGCCTGGCCATGATGTCCCCACTCTCGGTCAAACGTTTCGTCGCGAGCTTTCAGCCTAGGAGGCCAAGGTGAACGCCAGTTGACCGTCCGCTGGGAATCCGGTGTCCACCGTGAACCGTGCGATCGGTGCGGGGACCGGGCCGGGTGCGGGGACGTGAGGCCGCGCCGGGGGCCGGGGGCGGGCGCGGGGACCCGGGCGGGGTCTGGGTTTTAGGGCAGCCGGACGCCGAGCTCGGCGAGCTTTGACTCGAGGATCTGGGCGACGCCGTCGTCGTCGAAGTGCGGGGCCTGCCGACCGGCGGCCCGGATCGCTTCCGGGTGGCCGCTGGCCATCGCGTAGCCGTGCCCGGCCCAGCGAAGCATCTCGATGTCGTTGGGCATGTCCCCGAATGCCACCACGTCCGCGGCGCCGATGCCGAGGGACGACGCATATTCAGCCAGGGCCACGGCCTTGTTCACGCCGGGCAGGGACAGCTCGAGGAGGGCCATGTTCGGCGCCGAGTGCGTCGCGGCGGCCAGATGGGCGACGGCGGGCGTCACCTCGGCCAGGAACTCGTCGGCGGTGCCTTCGCGGACAATGGCCAGGAACTTCGCCACGGCGTCCGCCTCGGTGAGGGTGGTGTGAAGCGGAGCCGGGGTGAATTCCCCGAGCAGTTCGCTCGAGCCGTTTTCGATAAAGCCCGGTTCCAGATGGAAGCCGGTCAGGGTTTCGGCGGCAAACAGCGCGGAGGGACGCAGCCGCTTGATGATGCGGCGGACCTCGAACATGGCGTCGAGGTCCAGTGTCCGCGCCGAGAGCAGGCGGTCCGCCTCGAGGTCCCACACGACGGCGCCGTTGGAGCAGATGACCGTTCCGGTATGCCCCAGCTGGTCCTGCAGGGGGTGGAGCCAGCGTGGCGGCCGTCCGGTGACGAACACCAGTTCCAGCCCGGCGTCGCGGCAGGCGTGGAACGCGCGGACGGTCCGGTCGCTGATTTTGCCGTCATGGCCGAGGATCGTTCCGTCAATGTCACTTGCTACCAGCCGCATAGTGCCAGTCTACGTGCGCCGGGGCGGCAGGCCCTCGCGGCCGGGTTCGCCGAGTTCGCCGGACAGCGTCGGGTTCGCCGGACATTCACGGCGAACTGGGGAGGTTCCGACGAGCTCGGCGTCAGGGGCGACAGGGTCGGCGGGCGGGGGCGGGCGAGGCAGCGGGCTCAGTGACGTTCGAAGATGCCGGTCAGGGTGCCCCGGCCCAGGGTGTGCTGCGACAGCTTCGCTTCCAGGCTGCCCGGGGCGGTGTGCTCGTTGAGCCCGGACGGCGCGATGTCGAGCGCGTGGACGGTGATGACGTACCGGTGCGGCCCGTGTCCGGGAGGCGGTGCGGCGCCCAGGTAGCCATGGAACCCGGCGTCGTTCTTCAACTGGATGGCGCCCGCGGGAAGGAGCCTGCCGCCCTCGGCGCCCGCACCTGCCGGCAACGAGGTGACGTCGGCGGGGAGGTCCAGCACGGCCCAGTGCCAGAAGCCGCCGCGCCCCGGGGCGTCGGGGTCGAACATCGTCACCGCGTAGCCCTTGGTGCCGGCCGGGGCGCCGCTCCAGCTCAGCTGCGGGGATTCGTCCTGGCCGCCGGCGCGCATTTTGCCGCTGCGCTGGGCGGCCGGGAGCATCTGGCCCTCCGCGTAGGATGCACTGCGGACGGGGAACACCGGAACATCGTGGTGTGTCATGGCTGCCTTTCACTCACTGCAGGGGCTGGGCCCCCATTTCCATCCGTGCCAGTTCCGCGCGCGTGGGCGGGTTCGCGCCGGCGCGGGACACGGTGACCGCCGCTGCCCGGGAGGCATGGGCGAGGACATCGCGGAGGCTTTCGGCGGAGAGTTCGCGCAGGCCCTTGCGGTTTTGTGCCCCGTCCAGGCCCAGGTCCACCACGCCGGACAGGAGCGCGGCCATGAAGGAATCTCCGGCGCCGACTGTGTCCGCGACGTTGATCTCAGGGGCCGGGAACTGCGCCTCACCGGCGGCGTTGATGGCCCAGGGCCCCTTGCTGCCGCGGGTCACCACCACCATTGCCGGCCCTTCGGAGCCGCCCAGCGCCTGCCAGCGGCGGGCCGAG
>NZ_KI914911.1:38489-50564 GCF_000520575.1 Arthrobacter sp. I3 | reverse complement strand
CCGCCCAGCGCCTGCCAGCGGCGGGCCGAGTCCAGCGGGTCCACGCCTGGGTAGAGCCATTCGAGGTCCTCGTCGGAGGCCTTCACAACGTCGGCGAGGCGCACGAACTTTTCGGCCTGCCCGCGGGCGTAGTCCACGTCCGGGATGATGCTGGGACGGCAATTGGGGTCGAAGCTGATAGTGGCGGACGGGTGGGCGCGCTCGACGGCAGCAAACACGTCGGCGGCGCCCGGCGCCAGCATGGTGGCGATCGAACCGGTGTGCAGCAGCGTGGTTCCCTGGAGCAGGAACGGCAGGCGCGCCGCGACGCCGGGAAGCTCCCAGGCGAGGTCGAACGTGTACGTGGCGGCGCCGGCGTCGTCGATCAGCGCGGCGGCCACACTGGTGGGCAGCTCGTCGGGTCCCAGCGGGAGCAGCACGGAGCTCGACTTCAGGTGCGCGGCCAGGGCCTCACCATACGCATCGCGGCCATAGCGGCCGATGAACTGGACGGGATGGTCAAGCCGCGCCAGCCCCACCGCCACGTTGAGGGGACTGCCGCCGACATGGGCCTGGACGCCGGAGGACCGCTGGACAACATCAACCAGCCCCTCGCCAATAACTGTGAGCATGACCATACTCTGCCAGAGAATCCACTCCCGCGCCGTGTGTTGCGTCCACCTCCCGCTTCCGCCGTGCCGGCGTCACTGCCGGCGCTCCCGGGCCGCCGGCGCTCAGGCCGCGGTGGTGTCCAGCGCGATTCCCGCGGACGCGGCATGGGCAAACCTGGCATCGATGTGGACCACGTCCCGGCCTGCCCGCTGCAGGAGGCTGGCGGCGACCCCGGCACGGTACCCGGAACCGCAGTGCACCCAAAGTTTCCCGGCGGGAATGTCCCCGAGGCGCAGCAACAGCTCGTGCAGCGGCACGTTGACCGCGCCCACCACACGGGCGGCGGCGAATTCGTCGGCCCGGCGCACGTCCAGGACGGTGTCCTCAGGCGCCCGGCCGGCGAGCACGCCGTCCCAGCCCACGCGCGGGTAGGAGGCGAGGCCGGCCTGCGGGGCGAGGGCGTGCGGCTCGGAACCGAGCGCGGCGTCGGGGGATTCGATGCCGATCCGGGAGAGGTCGCGGATGGCGTTCTCAACGTCTACCCGCGAGCCCACCAGGGTCAGCGGTTCGCGCCACGGCAGCACCCAGCCGAGATAGGTGGTGAAACTGGAGCCGGCGCCATACTCAAAACTGATGCTGCCCTTGAGGTGGCTGTTGGCGAACGCCACGCGCCGGCGCAGGTCCACCACCCACTCGCCGCCGGCCAGGCGCCGGGTGAGTTCGGCGGCATCGAGCGATGCCGGAACGGCCAGCTCGGCAGGGCCCGGGCCCCGGACATTGGCCGGACTCATGTGCGCGTAGTAGGAGGGGTGGTCCGTGAGGTTGGCGATGAGCTGGCGGACGAAGTGGTCCTCATCGGGGTCCGTTAGGGCGTGGTTGGCGGCAAGCTGCTCGCCGATGGTGGAGGACCGGGCACCGCTGGCGGGTCCGGAGGAGCAGAACGAGCCGAATCCGTGGGTCGGGAACAGCGCCGCGTCAGGGCCGGCCTCGGCGGCGAGGCGACGGACCGAAGCGTACTGGTCGTGGGTCAAGCCAACCGTGTCCGCCTCGGCGACAAGGTCCGTGCGGCCCACCGAGCCATACAGGAGGCTGCCGCCCGAGAAGACAGCCTGCTTCCCGCCGTCGTCCACGATGAACGACAGGTGGGTATGCGTGTGGCCGGGCGTGGCGACCGCCTTGACGGTAAGCGAGCCCACGCGGACTGTTTGGCCGTCCGTGATGGGAGTGCGCTCGAACCCGACGGCGTCGGCGGCGTTGACGAGATAGCTGGCGCCGTGGGCGCGGGCCAGGATCAGCCCGCCGGTGATGTAGTCATTGTGCATGTGCGTTTCGGCCACGTGCGTGATGGCTACCCCGGCGTCACGGGCGGCCGCCTCGATGCGGTCCGTGTCGCGCTGCGGGTCGATCGCCAGCGCCACCGAGCCGTCGTGGACCAGGTAGCTGCGGTCCCCGAGCTGCGGGGTCTCGATGACGATGACTTCCATGGTCCCTCCGGTGCGGTCAGCCCCTTGAAGGTCAGCCCCGGTTGACGGGGTGTCCCTCGTCCTGCCACTTCATGATCCCGCCGGTGACGTTGACGGCGTCGTATCCCTGGTCCTCCAGGTAGGTGGCGGCCTGGGCACTGCGGCCCCCGGCGGCGCACATGACGTAGACGGTGCCGCTGGCCGGGACCTCGGCGAGGGACTGGACGAACCGTGAGAGCGGGATGCTCCGGGCGCCGGGAACGCGGACGGCGACGTATTCGTCTTCCTCGCGGACATCGACGATTTCGGTGGCGTCGCCCAGGGCGGCCAGGTCCTTGACGGAAATGCTCTTCATGCCTGTTCCTTTCGCGGGCGCCGGACGGCCCGGCGCGCGTATTCCAGCTCAATCATGATACCCCTTGGGGTATCATTGACCCTCCGGACGGCCCCTCCCGCCACACCCCAAATATAGCCCGTCGGCCTGGCCTGCCAACCTAGCCTGCGGGGCGGTCCTGCTGGTAGACGTCCGGGATGCCGTCGTGGTCCGAGTCGACCTGTTCCGCCTCCTCCGCACGCCGGTACTGGTGGTTGCGTGTGCGGAGCACCGTGGTGGCGAGGAGCGCGGCGAGCAGTGAGGCCGCGAGGATCCCTACCTTCGCGTGGTCTTCGTGCGCAGTGCCCTGGCCGAAGCTCAACTCGGCAAGCAGCAGCGAGACCGTGAAACCGATGCCGGCGAGGATGGCGAGGCCGAAGACGTCGATCCACTTGAAGGACGCGTCCAGGCGGGCCCGCGTGACTTTGGTGATGAGCCATGTGGTGCCGAGGATCCCCGCCGGCTTTCCGGCAACCAGCGCCACGATGATGCCCACCGCCACGGGGTCCGTCAGGGCGGCGCCGAGGCCCTGCCAGCCGCCTATGGCCACCCCGGCGGAAAAGAACGCGAAGACCGGGACGGCGATCCCGGCCGAGATGGGGCGGAACCGGTGTTCGAAAATCTCCGCCAGGCCCGGGCCGGCTTCAGGGCCGCCGCTGGCCTTCGAACGTTTGACGGGAATGGCAAATCCGAGGAGGACCCCGGCCACGGTGGCGTGGATGCCTGATGCGTGCACGAGGGCCCACGTCGCGAAGCCGAGCGGCAGCAGGATCACCCAGGCTGCGGCTGCGTGCGTGCCGAAGAACCGCCGGTATTTGTGCGCCAGGAACGTGTAGAGGCCCAGCGGGAGCAGGGCCAGCAGGAACGGCTCGGGGTGGAGATCGCTGGTGTAGAAGATCGCGATGATGGCGATGGCCAGGAGGTCGTCGACGACGGCGAGGGTCAGCAGGAAGATCCGCAGCGCACTGGGCAGGTGGGAACCGATGAGCGCCAGCACCGCGACGGCGAAGGCGATGTCGGTGGCGGTGGGAATGGCCCAGCCGTGCAGCGTTTCGGGACCGGAGAGGTTGATGGCCGCGTAGATGAGTGCCGGAACGGCCACACCGCCAACGGCGGCGGCCACCGGAACCACGGATTTGCTCGGCTGGCGCAGGTCGCCGGCGACAAACTCGCGCTTGAGTTCGAGCCCCACCAGGAAGAAGAAGATAGCCAGCAGGCCGTCGGCGGCCCACGCGCCCAGGCTCAGGTCCAGATGCCAGGGCGCGTAGCCGATGGTGAAGTCGCGCAGCGCGAAGTAACTCTCCGAGGCCGGGGAGTTGGCCCAGATAAGGGCCACCATCGCCGCGGCGACCAGCAGGGCGCCGCCCACGGTTTCCTTGCGGAGGATTTCGCCGATCCGCAGGGCCTCGGCATAGCTGCCCCGGCCGAAAATGGTGAGGCGGGGCGGCGAAGGAGGGGGCGGTGTTGGTGAAGAGGGTGTTGGCGAAGGGGGCAGGGCGCTCATGGGATCCTCAAAATGGGGTCGACGGAACTATGCCGACCAGACTTCCCGGCGCACCTGCGCTCCAGTCTATTCGCTTTCGCCGGCCAGGGGATGCCGTCAGGGACACCGGGACCCCCTCCCTGCCGGGCGGCAGGCCTGGCAGGTCGCCGGGCGGGCGCCTGGCGACGTCCGGATTTCAGACCAGCAGCTGCTGCACGAGTTCACGGCATTTCCGGTACGCGGGTGCCTTCGGATCGATGAGCGCGAAGTGGTCGCCCGGGACCTTGAGCAGCTGGACCGGCGCACCGGCCGCCTTGGCTGCTCCGGCGTAGGTCTCGGACTGGCTTACCGGCACGGTATCGTCCTCCGTGCCGTGAACGGCATATACGGGCACGCCCAGCGGCACCGCACTCATGGGGTCCGCAAATTTATGCCGTTTGGGATATTTCTCCGACGAACCGCCCAGGAAGTTGCTGACGGCGCCGTTGCTGAGGTTGAGCCGCTCGGCGGCCGCGAGGTTGAGTACCCCCGACTGGCTGACGACGCCGGTGAGCTGCACCGCGCCGTCGTCGTCGCCCCGACGCGTCAGCTGGCGGTCCGCGTCCGGGGCACCAAGCCCCGCGAGCCGGCGGCGTCCCGCCGCCCAGACGGCGAGGTGGCCGCCTGCCGAGTGGCCCAGGGCCACCACGCGGTCCAGTCCCAGCCCGTGCTCTTCGGCCAGTTCACCGAGCTTGTCGATTCCGGCCAGGACGTCGGCGAACGTGTTGGGCCAGCCTCCGCCATTGCCGGCCCGCCGGTACTCCAGGTTCCAGGCTGCCATGCCGTGCGCGGCGAGGTCCTTGGCAAGGGGCTCCCCCAGTTCTGCGCCGTACTGCGAACGCCAGTACCCGCCATGGATCACCACCACCACACCCTTGGGCGCGGCAACATCCGGGAGGAAGAGCTCACCCCACTGGCTGGGGTCCTCGCCATATTGGTACTTGTGCCTCTTCACAGCGTCCTCCTTGGGGCCCGGTGAACAGGCGGCGGAGACTGCCCCCAGAGTCACCGCCGCTGCGGCCGCGATCATAGTTCGCCGCCGCATTTCAGCCATGTGTTGAGCCTACCTTGGGCACCAAGCGGCCCAGCGCAGGCCGGACCCCTCGCATGCCGGACCCCTCCCATGCCTGCTGCGCTGCCCTTGCCTGCGGGCGTGCCCGGCGGTGCCAGCCTGCGGGCCGGTGTCGGTGGTGCGCCGTAAGCTGGATCCATGGCGAGCAACTGGGACCGTTTGGACGTGAGCCTGCGCGATTCCGTGCAGGAGAACGTGGAGTTGTACGAGCGGGTCCGGCCTGCCCTGAAGCTGGTCACCCGGGAGGTCCTGCTCACGCTGCGGACCATGCTCAAGGACACCGAAGTCACGCCGTTGTTCGTCACCGGACGCACCAAGACCGTTGAATCCTTCCGCGAGAAGATCTCCCGCACGGAAGAACCGCTGGAGCCGGGCGGGCCACCTGTGCTGAAGTTCCCGGACCCGTTCCGGACCCTGAATGACATGGTGGGAATCCGTGTGATCACCAAGCTGCCGGCGGAAAACGCGGTGGTGGCGAATCTGATCAAGCGCCAGCGCCAGCTCTTTGACTGCCGGGGGGACCGGGAAAAGGACATCGGCTCGATCGAGTCCGGCACATACGGCTACTCCAGCCGGCACCTGATCCTGCGGACCATCCAGAACGAGGCCGTCAAGGACTACCAGCTGGCCTTCAACCCGGACGTCCCGCCGAACGGCAGCTACTTCTTCGAGTGCCAAATCCGGACCGTCTTCGCCCACGCCTGGAGCGAGATCGAGCACGACATCCGGTTCAAGGCCGAGGACCCGCGGGCGTGGACCCCGCACTTCGACCGCCAGTTCACCGCGACGGCCGCCATGCTGGAGACCGTGGAGAGCGCGTTCTCGGACCTGCACGAACGCTACGAGGAGGTCCGCGGCTACTGGGACATGGACGGTGAGGGTGCCGCGCAGCTGACGCCCAACCGGATCCGCGACGTCTGGCGGACCCTGCTGCCGCACGTGGACCGGAAGGTCGACGACGACTGGGGCTGGGCCGCGGAGCTCATGGCCGCCCACGGCCTCAACCAGACCATGCAGCTCGCCGGGCTGCTTAGCGCCAACCGGATCACCGAGGTCCGCAAGGCCCTGGACCACCGCTACTCCCCCGGCCCGGACCGGCTCCTCGATGACCTGCTGCTGTGGCAGTACGGCACCGAACACATCGAGCTCACCGCCGAGCCGGCCGACGCCGTCCCGCACCCCCGGCGCGACAGCCTCCTGCGCCGGCTCAAGCAGATCGAACGGTACCGGCTCACCCAGGGCTAGCGCGCGCCTGCCTCCGCGGGTGCCCTCTGCCACCACCGATTCTCCCCACCTTTGAACCAGCGACGCCGGGCCTCACCGGCGGTCCGCCCCGACACGCCGGTGAGGCGACCAAAGGTGGGGAATTTCAGCGCCAGCGGGGCGGATGGTCGATGGACGCGGACGGCGGGTGCGGCTACGTGTGGGCGTAGGTGAGGCAGTCGGCGTTGTCGACGCCCGGGCCCACGTGAACTTCGGGCGCCTTGCACATCAGATGGTCGTTGTGGGTGCACTCCGAACGCTGGCAGGCGCCGACGTCGGCCAGCACCTTGGGGAGCCCGCCGTGCACACCGATGTCGATGAAGGTCGCGCAGGAGGCGTGGTCTGCGGCGCCGCCGACGGTAATGGCGGCCGCGTTGCAGTGCGAGTGGTCGTTGAAGGAGCAATTGCTCACGCTGCAGTCGGCTACGTGCGTCGTCATTGGATTTCCTCCATGCTCCGGCCACCCGGACGGGCGGCGCCGTAAATCCACGCTAGGCCGCACCAAGGCAAACAAAAAGACCCAAACGTGTGACCTAATACCGGCCCGACCGGTCGCGCCTTCCCGTCAGTTCCCCGCGCCGAGCTTGCCGGCCAGGCGTTCGCGCATCAGGGCGCTGGCCTGGTTCAGGCCCACGACGTCGACGCTCTTGCCGTGCTGCCGGTACTTCTCCGTGATGGCATCCAAAGCGGCGATCGTGGAGGTGTCCCACAGGTGGGAGTCGCGCATGTCGATGACGACGCGTTCGGGGTCCAGTGCGTACTCGAACTGGGTGTAGAGGTCATTCGCGGAGGCGAAGAACAGCTCGCCGTCCACGCGATACGTGGCCCGGCCGCCGTCGTGCTCCGTCACGGTGCGCTCGACGGTGACGAAGTGGGCCACCCGCCTGGCGAACAGGACCATCGCGACGAGTACGCCGACCCCGACGCCGGTTGCCAAGTTGTGCGTGGCAACGGTGACCGCCACCGTCACCGCCATGACGGCGGTTTCACTCTTGGGCAGCGCCTTGAGGGTGGCGGGCCGGATGCTGTGCCAGTCAAAGGTGGCGACTGATACGAAAATCATGACGGCCACGAGCGCGGCCATCGGGATGAGGGACACAATGTCTCCGAGTGCCACCACGAAGATGAGCAGGAAGACGCCGGCCAGAAGGGTGGAGATCCGGGTCCGGGCGCCGGAGGCTTTGACGTTGATCATGGTCTGGCCGATCATGGCGCAGCCGCCCATGCCGCCGAAGATGCCGGTGACAATGTTCGCGACACCCTGCCCCCAGGCCTCGCGGGTCTTGACTGAACCCGTGTCCGTGATGTCATCCACGAGCTTCGCGGTCATGAGGGATTCGAGCAGGCCCACGAAGGCCATGGCCAGCGCGAACGGGAAGATGACCTGCAACGTTTCGAGTGTGAACGGCACGTTGGGCAGTGACAAAGAGGGCAGCGAGTCCGGCAGTGCACCCTTGTCCCCCACAGTGGGAACGACGACGGCGGCCGTCACCGTAATGATCGTCAGGGCCACAATGGCCACGAGGGGTGCGGGGACGGCTTTGGTGAGCCTGGGCAGGCCGAAGACGACCAGCAGGCCCAGCGCGGTAAGCGGGTAGACCAGCCAGGGCACGCCGATCAGCTCGGGCACCTGCGACAGAAAGATCAGGATGGCCAGGGCGTTCACAAACCCCACCATGACCGGGCGGGGGATGAACCGCATCAGTTTCGCCACCCCGGAGAGGCCCAGCACGATCTGGAAAATGCCGGCCAGAATCACCGCCGCCACAAGGTAATCCAGTCCGTGGGACTTCACCAGTGGGGCGATTACCAGGGCGACGGCGCCGGTGGCCGCCGAAATCATCGCCGGACGGCCGCCGACGAAGGCGATGGTCACTGCCATCGTGAAGGACGCGAAGAGCCCGATCCTCGGGTCCACGCCGGCGATGATCGAGAAGGCGATCGCCTCAGGAATCAGAGCCAGTGCCACCACGAGGCCGCCCAAGACCTCGGTCTTGAGCCGTCGCGGGGACGTCAAGGCGCCTCGGACCGATTGCAGTTGTGCAGGCGTGGCGGCCGGGGCCTGCGCGTCGATACTGGTGGCCATCGCTGGCTCCGTTCGTGGTCAAGGAGGCCCAACGGCCGCCAGATGTCAAAGAATGTGCAGAATTCAGGGAAGGTGGGGCGCTGCGTCGCGCCGGGGTGGGGAGTTCGCCTTTTCGGGCTCACCCACGCAATGAACCCTACCCGTCCGATTCCCGCCCGTACGGCGGCCTAAAAATCTGACATATTTGTCCGACAGGTGGTCACGAAGTGGCCACCCCGTGGACGCCGGTGGCACCATTCTTGGATGCTTGAGGCAACTAAGACTCCGAATACTGCCCGGGACGCGGGCACTGCCGCCGACGTCCCGGCCAATCCCGCCCTCGCCGCCGAGGCAAAGATTGCCCGCATCGCGGTGACGGTCTTCCCGGTCCTTGTGGTGGTGGCCGGGCTCGCCGGCTTCCTGCTCCCCGGCGCGTTCAAACCCCTCGCCCCCAGCGTGCCCTTCCTGCTGGGCATCATCATGTTCTGCATGGGCCTGACGCTGACGCCGCCCGACTTCGCGTCGGTGGCCAAGCGCCCCTGGGCCGTGGCCCTGGGAATCGTGGCGCACTACGTCATCATGCCGGGGGCCGGCTGGCTGATCGCCGTCGGTCTCCACCTCGAGCCGGAGCTCGCGGTGGGCCTGATCCTGGTGGGCTGCGCGCCGTCGGGCACCGCCTCCAACGTGATGGCGTTCCTCGCCAAGGGCGACGTCGCCCTCTCCGTGGCCGTCGCCTCCGTGTCCACCCTGATCGCGCCGATCGTGACGCCGCTGCTGGTGCTGTTCCTGGCCGGCTCGTACCTGAACATCGACGCCGGGGGCATGGTCCAGGACATCGTCAAGACCGTCCTCCTGCCGGTCATCGCCGGCCTGCTCGCCCGCCTCTTCCTCAAGAAGCTCGTGGCCAAGGTCCTGCCCGCGCTGCCGTGGGCCTCGGCCGTCGTGATTTCCCTGATCGTCGCGATTGTCGTGGCCGGCAGCGCCAGCAAGATCGTCGCCGCGGGCGGCATCGTGTTCCTCGCCGTGGTGCTGCACAACGGCTTCGGCCTGGGCCTGGGCTACCTGGCCGGCAAGCTGGGGCGCCTGGATGACAAGGCGCGCAGGGCCCTCGCCTTCGAGGTCGGGATGCAGAATTCCGGCCTGGCCGCCACCCTCGCCACCGCGCACTTCGGCGCGCTGGCGGCGCTGCCGTCTGCGGTCTTCTCCCTGTGGCACAACGTCTCCGGCGCGATCGTGGCCGCGTGGCTGGCCCGGCGTCCCCTCCGGGAGGCCGCAACCCAGGAAACCGCAACGCGGGACACGGCACCGGCCGCCGCGCTGAAGGCCTAAAGGGTCCTAACCCCGCAACTGTGCCAGCAGCCGAGTGACGGCGCGCCCGGCCAGGATCTCGGGGGTGTCCGTTCCGGCGGGGACCACCTCGTGTCCGCCCTGGACACCAGGGCTGCCGGGCCCGGCGTCGTCCGTGATGAGCACGTGGGGAGTGCCGCGGCCGGCGAGCTCTGCCGTGGCCCCGGAATCGTTGTCCGCCTCCGGCGCGCTGGTGTGGATCACGCCGTCGGCTCCGCCGGAGAGCATGAACTGCCGCCAGTTCCCGCCCAGCAGGATGACCGACTGGTAGCCGTGCTCCGGCAGGATCCTGGCCAGCACCGTGGCGATGGCCCTGTCCCGGGGCTGCTCGAGGTCCGGTACGGCCACGGCCACCAGCTCCGTCCGGCCCCGGCGCATTCCCCTGGCGGCGCTGTTGGCCACATAGCCAAGTTCGCGGACCGCGGCGTGCACCCGGTCCTGGGTGGCCTCGCTGATCCGGGTGGTTCCGCCGGAGCGGCCGGAGAGCACATAGGAGACGGTGGTCAGGGAGACCCCGGCCGTCTGCGCGACATCGCGGATGGTGGGCTTGGATCCAGGCCGCACTGATGACTCCCGGCTGTTTCTCCGCCGGGTCCGCGGCGGCTCGTTAATTCTTTGTTTCAGGGCAGACCCCCTGTGTGAACTCTAGCCCGAAGCACCGGTTCCCGGCCCACGCCGACCAAGCAGCGCGGCGGGGTTTGCGGCGGGCAGGTCCTTGGTGAATGCCAGAGGCCCGATGGTTTCCGGGTCGGCGGAGAGATCGAACTGTGCCTCGTAACCGGTGCTCAGGTAGAGGTGTTTCGCCTCCGGCTGGCGCGGGCCGGTTGTCAGGTAGACCTTCCGGTAGCCGCGACGGCCGGCCAGCGCCTCCAGCTCGGCCAGGACAAACCGGGCCAGTCCGCGGCGGCGGTGCGCCGAATGCGTCCAGATCCGCTTGAACTCGGCGGTCTGCGGGCCGTGCCGGCGGAACGCGCCGCCGGCCACGGATTCGCCGTTCTCACGCACAATCAGCAGGGCCCCGCCCGGCCCGGCGAATTCCTCGGCCGGGTAACGGTTGAGTTCCTCCGCGGCGGCCCCGCGGCCAAAGAGGTTGCCGTAGCGGGTGTCGTATTCGAGCGCGAGTTCATCCAGGAGCGGACGGACCCTGGGATCGCTCATGGGCAGATTGAGGACCGTCAGCGCGGCGGTGTCCACGGGCGGGGTGTGTAGTGGGGGCGGGGTCATGACGGGTCCTTTCCGCCGGCGGCGGCCTGCGGCACCGCCCGGCCGGCGTCCGTTTGATCGTTGTTGGCCAGGCCGCTGTCGGCCGGGCCGTTGTTGGGCTTCGCCAGCAGGTTCAGGACGCGCCGGGCCAGGGCATCGTTTTCGCGGAACGGCGCGGCGTTGGTGCCGGGCCGGGCGAAGGCGCCGGCGCCCCAGCCGGAAGTACCGGGCCCGACGGCGAACAGCCGCTCGCGCCGCTCCCCCACCGGGCTAATGAGCTCGTTGTGGGCGGACACCAGGAGCCGTCCGGTCGCGTGCGTGCCGTCGGCAGTGAGGAGCTGCTGTTCGGTGCCGAGCCCGGAGGCGTGCAGCTGGCGCAGCAGCGGGTTCGCGGAGCGGGCCACCGACGGCGCCGGGAGCCGGGCCTCGATCAGGGCCGGCGCTGACACGGTGATCCCGGACTGGGCCGAGCGGGCGACGAACCGGCCCGCGTGCTCCGCGGCCTCGATCTCCAGCCCTGGGCCAATGAACTGCAGCAGCCCGGCCCGGTGGATCGCCAGCATCTCCCGCAGCCTGCGCGGCGGCGGCCCGGAATCGACGAAGCTGAAGAAGCCGTGCCACCAGCCCTGGACCTCCCGCTGCGACCGCGCGTTCAGCCGCTCGGACGGCACCAACCGGCCCAGGTCCATGTAGGACTTCAGCAAGGAAGTGAACAGGGCCAGGGTTTCCGAATGGTCCGGCCCGGTGCGCAGCTCAAGGTCGCGGCCAATGTACGCTGCCACCGCCGACTGGAAGTCTGCGTGACCCGCGAAAACGCGGCCGGCGAAGGGATGGTCCAACCGGTCGAGGTCCAGGTGGAGCCCTGCGTCCGGGACGGACCCGGCGACGAGCCGCCGGCGCTCCTGGCTGTACCAGTCCGCCGCGGCGAACCGTTCGGCGAATTCCTGCCAGCCGGTCCGGACCCGTTCCGGGTAACCGGTGAACAGCTCGCGGTAGTACGCGTAACCGGCGTCCTTGGCGATCAGGGGCCACAGCTGGGCGCGGTAGTCCACCTCGCCGGGCGCATCCAGCAGCGCCGCGACGGCGTCAGCCGTGAAGAACGCCGGCTCGCCCGCCGCGTCGCCGCGCAGGGCGGACGTGATCTTGGAGTGGTAGGGCACGCCGCGGCGGGACGGC
>NZ_KI914911.1:33210-38389 GCF_000520575.1 Arthrobacter sp. I3 | reverse complement strand
TCGGCACCGGAGGGCACGTAGCGCAGGCCGCCGCCTGGCAGCTCCTCGAACCTGCCGCCGCGGCCCTCCATGAGCAGGACCAGCAGGTCCACGAAGGCCAGGCCCATGCCGGAGACAATCACGTCCTGGCCGGCGGCGAGGGGTGAGTAGTCGACGTCGGTGGTGTAGCTGGGCGCCGCGTGGAACGCGCCGTGCCGGGCGGCAAAACCGGCCCACGCCGCAGACTCCGCATCGGGCAGCGAATCCGCGTGCCCCAGGGAGGCGATTACGACGTCGGCGTGCAGCACCGCGCCGCCGGCCAGTCGGACGCGGTAGCGTTCCGGACCCTGTTCGGCTACATGATGCACCGGCTCGACGGCGGACGCCGTGTCCCGGTGCACGGTGACGGTGGTGTCCGGTCCGAGGGCGGCGACGGAGCGACGGAAGAACCATTCCAGGTAGACACTCTGCAGCTGCCGGGTGGGGAAGGTGGCACCGGTGAGGTCGGTCAGCTGGCGCCGGAGTTCCGCCGGCAGCTCCGGAACATCCGCGATGGACCCGTCCAGGACCCCGGCGGCCCACTTTGCCAGGCCGGGGCCGTCGACCGCGGGTCCCTCGCATTGGACGGAGGCATCCGTGAACATCGTGACGTCCGCCGCCGCGGAGTTGAGCATCAGCCCGGGATGCTGCTCGTAACGCCAGATCCTGCCGGCACCCGGGGTGTGCGGCTCCACGACGTGGATCTGCAGGGCGCCGTCGAGCAGCTCCGGCCGGTTGGCCGCGAGGCGTTCCAACAGCCCGGCCGCGCGCGGGCCGCCGCCGATGAGGACCACGGACGGGGCATTCACTGGCATGACGGTCTCCTGGCTCGGGTGCGGAGCCCTCATGCTAGGCACCCGAAATGGAGCCGGTCGAGGCGCCGGTCACGGCCGTTCACCCCGCGTAACGCGGCGTAAATCGAGGCAAGAATTCGTCGTGTGACGCCGTGCGAACCTGCGTGAACGTATGCAACCTGCCGCCTTGCCGCGCGATTTCGCACGGCCCTAGATTGGCAGCCAACTACCCCCACAGCAACTGGAAGAAGCGAGGTGGCGCATGAGTTCAACAGCAACCCCGGTGGCACAGTCCACCCCGGAGCCGGCGTCCGCCGGCATCGAATCCGCACCTGAGACCCCGGAGGTCCGGGCCGCAGGGCCCGCACCCGCCGGCGAGACCGCACCGGCCGGAACGGTCGGCTCCGGTTCGGTGGGCCGCAAGGCCGCCACCGACTACGCCGACTACCGGCTGGTCCCGGCCCGCCACCCGTGGCGCTGGGTGGGCACCGCCATCGTCGCCGTGGGCGTGGCCGGCATTGCCTGGTCGCTGGCCACCAACCCGCGCTGGGAGTGGGGCATGGTGGCGCAGTGGTTCACCGCGCAGTCGATCGTGAACGGCCTGCTGGAGACCCTGAAGCTGACGGCGATCTCCGGGGCGCTAGGCTTCATCCTGGGTTTCATCCTGGCGCTGATGCGGCTCTCCGCGTCGCCCCTGCTGGTCTCCGTCTCCTGGACGTTCTCCTGGATTTTCCGCTCCACGCCGCTGCTGGTGCAGATGCTGCTCTGGTACAACCTGGGCTACCTCTACGAGAAAATCACCTTGGGGCTCCCCTTCACGGACGTGCGCTTCTTTGAGGCGCAGACCACCACCCTGATCAGCCAGTTCGCCGCGGCAGTCCTCGGCCTGACCCTGAACCAGGCCGCCTACTCCGCCGAGATCATCCGCGGCGGCATCCTGTCCGTGGACCAGGGCCAGCTCGAGGCCGCAACCGCCCTGGGCATTCCGGCCTGGCGGCGTTCCACCAGGATCGTCCTGCCCCAGGCCATGCGGGCCATCCTGCCCACCGCCTTCAACGAGGTGATCGGCCTGGTCAAGGGCACCTCGATCGTTTACGTCCTGGCCTATTCCGAGCTTTTCTACACCGTCCAGGTCATTTACAACCGCACCCAGCAGGTCCTGCCGCTGCTGCTCGTGGCCACGCTCTGGTACGTCGTCATCACCTCGGTCCTGAGCGTCTTCCAGTACTACATCGAGCGGCACTACTCCAAGGGCGCGGTCCGTACGCTGCCCCTGACGCCGCTGCAGAAGGCCCGCAAATTCCTCGCCGTCCATACGCCCGCCGCCCGGGAATCGAACCAGGAAAGGGGCACCCGATGAGCACCGCACTCCGTACGACCACCCAGACCCCGTCCGCGGCCGCTGCCACGGACGCCGTAACAACCCGCGGCCTCGTCGAGATCACGAAGGTCCGCAAGTCCTTCGGCGCCGCGGAAGTCCTCAAGGGCATCACGCTGACGGTCGAGCCCGGGGGTGTCGCCGTGATCGTCGGACCGTCCGGATCCGGCAAATCCACCCTCCTGCGCACCATCAACCACCTCGAAAAGGTCGACGCCGGGTTCATCGCGATCGACGGCACGCTGGTGGGCTACGCGGTCCGCGGGCGCAGGCTCCACGAGTTGCGCGAAAAGGAAATCCTGAAGCAGCGCACCGAGATCGGCATGGTGTTCCAGAACTTCAACCTCTTCCCGCACCTGACCGCGCTGGAAAACGTCACCGAGGCACCGATCGTCGCGCCGCGGGCCGGAAAACCCCGGCTCTCCAAGGCCGAGGCCCGCGACCGCGGGCTGGAACTGCTGGACCGCGTGGGCCTGAAGGACCGTGCCGGCGCCTACCCGCGCCAGCTGTCCGGCGGCCAGCAGCAGCGCGTCGCGATCGCCCGGGCGCTTGCCCTGGACCCGAAGATCCTGCTCTTCGACGAGCCCACGTCGGCCCTGGACCCGGAACTGGTCAACGAGGTCCTGGACGTCATCCGCGGGCTGGCCAAGTCCGGCACCACGCTGATCATCGTCACGCATGAGATGGGCTTCGCCCGCGACGTCGCCGACACGGTGGTGTTCATGGACCAGGGCCAGATCGTCGAGCAAGGCACCCCCCAGGAAATTTTCACCAACCCGCGCGAAGTTCGCACCCGGAGCTTCTTCTCCAAAGTCATCGAACCCGCTTTCAACATCTAAGGAACCCCATGGCAATCAGCTCCGCCCCCCGCACCGCCCGCGCGAGTACTGGTCCCCGGCGGACGCGTGCGGCGCTTCCCGCCGTCGTCCTCATCGGCACCCTGTCCGGCACCCTGGCCCTGAGTGGCTGCGCGGATCCCGGCGCCTCCGCGGCTTCCGGCGGGCAGCCGGCGACGACGGCGGCGCGCAACGGCGTCGTCTACAACACCTCGCCGGACCAGCAGCGGATCCGGGCGGAGAAGGACGCCGCCCTGGCCGCGAAGGTCCCGGCGCTGATCGGCAAGGACGGCAAGCTGACCGTCGCGACGACGGCGGGCGCGATTCCGCTGTCCTTCCACGCCACGGACGACAAGACCCCGATCGGCGTGGAAGTGGACCTGGCCCAGCTGGTCGCGGACAAGCTGGGCCTGGACCTGGACGTCCAGGTGACCTCCTGGGAGAACTGGCCGTTGAAGACCCAGTCCGGTGACTTCGAGGCCGTGTTCTCCAATGTGGGCATCAACGCCGCCCGGGTGAAGCTCTTCGACTTCTCCAGCTACCGCGCCGCGTACATGGGCTTCGAGGCCAAGAAGAGCTCCGGCTACAACATCAAGGGCTCCGACGACATCTCCGGGCTGAAGATCTCGGTGGGCTCGGGCACCAACCAGGAGAAGATCCTGATCGCCTGGAACAAAGAGCTCGAGGCCAAGGGCAAGGCACCCGCGGTGCTGCAGTACTACTCCTCCGACGCCGACACCATCCTGGCCCTGTCCTCCGGCCGCACTGACCTGAACCTCGCGCCCTACCCGTCCGTCACGTACCGGGAAAACACCCGCGACGACCTCAAGGTGGTGGGCAAGGTCAACGCCGGCTGGCCGTCCGAGACCCTGGTCGCGGCCACCACGCTCAAGGGCAACGGCCTGGCCCCGGCCATCACGGACGCCCTGAACTCCGCCATCAAGGACGGCTCCTACGCCAAGGTCCTGGACCGCTGGGGACTCTCCGAGGAAGCCCTTCCCGAGTCCACGACCGTCACTGAGGCCAACTTCGGCGCCGGCCCTGCAGGGAAAACCCAGACAGGGAAAACACAGTGAGGTTCCAGGTCCTCGACATCATCCCGCACCTGAAGAACCCGGTCACCGGGGAGATCGTCTCCACCGCGGACCGGCTCAACCAGGTGGTGGAGACCGCGCGCCGGGCGGAGGAGCTCGGCTACGACAGCTTCTCCGTCGGGGAACGCCACGCGGGTGAGTTCATCTCCTCCTCCCCCACCACCGTGCTCGCCGCCATCGCCGCGGTGACCACCAAGATCCGGCTGCAGAGCGGTGTGACGGTGCTGTCCGTGCTGGACCCGGTGCGGGTCGCGGAAGACTACGCCACGATCGACCAGCTCAGCCGCGGGCGGCTGGAACTGGTGATCGGCAAAGGCAATGAGGTGCTGCAGTACCCGTTGTTCGGCCTGGACCTGGCGGACCAGTGGGAGCTCCTCGCAGAGAAATATGCCCTGCTCCGCCGGCTTTGGACCGAGGAAAACGTCACGTGGTCCGGGAGGTTCCGGGCCGCGCTGACGGAGCCCACCACCACGACGCCGCGGCCGTTCGCCGGGGCGCCGCGGGTCTGGTACGGCTCCGCCACCAGCCTGGCCTCGGCGGCCCTCGCCGCGCAGTGGGGCGATCCGCTGTTCACGGCCAACGCGATCCAGCCGCGGGAAAACTACAAGGTGCTCATTGACCACTACCGCGAGGAATACGCACGGCACGGCCACGATCCCCGGCACCAGTACCTGGGCTCCGGATCGGGCGCGGGCGGGGTGTTCATCGCGGACACCACGCAGGAGGCCAAGCGGCAGTTCGGCCCGGTCTACGAGGCCCTCACGACCGGCCGGAACGTTCCCGGCAACAACTCCCCCTACCGGGACATCGACCACGCCGTCGCCGACGGTCCGGCTCTGGTGGGCAGCCCGGAGCAGGTGATCGACAAGATCCTCAGCTACCACGCGCTCTACGGACACGACCTGCAGTCCATCTCGCTGCCCACCACGCTGCCCTTCGCCCAGCAGCTGGAAATTCTGGAGCGCTTCGCCCTGGAAGTCATTCCGGCCGTCCGCGCCGCCGCGCCCACCACGCTCTGGGGCGACGGCGACCCGTACGCCGGCCGGCCGGCATTCGCCG
>NZ_KI914911.1:31361-33110 GCF_000520575.1 Arthrobacter sp. I3 | reverse complement strand
GCCGGCACTACTGAGACCGACGCCGCCGCCCGCGTCACAGCCGACCACAACCACCACGGGAGTTCCCATGTCCACGCCCACTGACACCGACGGCCGTCCTGACCTTCGTCCCGACCGCCACCCCGACCTGGAATTCGAAGCCGCCTGGGCGGACTGGCATGCCGCGCACGAACGCCACCGCGCCAACCCCCACGGCTTCCTCGCCGTCACCCACCTGCACTGGCTCGAGTCCTCACCCGCCCGGCTGGACGGTGCGCCGGGCACCTGGAGCGTCGAGGACGACGTCGTCCGCCTGGCTTTGGGGGCAGGCGAACGCGTCCTTCGCGACGGGCAGGAACTGAACGCCGACGGGACCGGAGCTACCGTGTTCCTTGGTCCGATTCCCGAGCGCGATGGCCTGAATCTGCGGGTGGAGGATGCCGGCGCCGGCCATACCGTGATCGAGCTCGCCAAGCGCGGTGGCCGCTATGTCGTGCGGCCGCGGCATCCCCTGAACCCGCTGCTCACCGGCTACCGCGGCACCCCCGTCTACGCCCCCAGCATCGAATATGCCATTTCAGGAATATTTGTGCCGTTCGCCGAACCGCGGCCCACCACCGTGGGCGCGGCGGTCGAAGGAATCCACCACGTCTACGAAGCCCCGGGGGAAATCCGCTTCCGGCTCCGCGGCAAAGACCTGAGCCTCACCGCCTTCAACGGCCACACTCCGGGCACGCTGTCCGTGCTTTTCACGGACGCGACCTCGGGCAAGAGCACCTACGCGGCCAACCGCTCGCTCGCCGTGGCCGCTCCGGGCCCCGACGGCACGGTCTGGCTCGACTTCAACCGGGCGGTGAACCTGCCGTGCGCCTACACGGACCTCGCCACGTGCCCGCTGCCGCCGGCGGAGAACCGCCTGCCGGTGCCCATCGAGGCCGGCGAACAGATCCCCTACGAACGACAGGACGCATCATGAGCAGCCATTCCGCCCAGGACGGGCCCCGCGAACACGGCCTCCTCCTGCTGGAGCTCGACGGTGCCGGCAGCCACCCGGCCGCGTGGCGGGTTTCCCGCACGGCCCCGGCAGCCGTGCTGGGCCCGGAACACCTCCGCGGCGCCGTGCTCGCCGCCGAGTCCGCCGGGTTCCACGCGGCGACGTTTTCCGATCCCGGCATGCCGGCCCCCGGGCACCCGGACGCCGCGGCCCGGCTCAACGCCCTGCAGCGCGCCGCGTTCGCCGGCCCCGTGACCCGCTCCCTCGCACTGATTCCGGAAGTGGACACCGCCTACACCGAGCCGTTCCACATCTCCACCCAGCTCGCCAGCCTCGACTACGTCTCGGGGGGACGGGCCGGCTGGCTGGTAGCCGCTTCATCAAGCGCGGCCGATGCCGCCGCCGTCGGACGCGACACCGTGCGCGGGGACCGGCTCTCCCGCGAGGCCGCCGATTCGATCGAGGTCAGCCGCAGGCTCTGGGACTCCTGGGAGGACGACGCCGTGATCCGCGACGTCCCCACCGGGCGCTACCTCGACGTCGACAAGCTGCATTACATCGACGTCGAAAACGGCAGCTATTCCGTCAAGGGTCCGTCGATCATTCCACGGCCGCCCCAGGGCCAGCTGCCCGTACTGGCCCCGGCCGGGCTCCTCACCGCGGAGGCCGTCGCGGCCGGGGCAGCCGACGCGCTCCTGGTCTCGGCCCCGACGCCCGGGCTCCTGGCCGCCGAGCTCGCGGCGACGCGCGCAGGACTCGCCGCCGGCGGCGACGGG
>NZ_KI914911.1:29761-31261 GCF_000520575.1 Arthrobacter sp. I3 | reverse complement strand
CCGGCGGCGACGGGCCTGCGCTGATCGCCGAGCTCGACGTCGTGCTGGACTCCCGCGGCCAGCCCGCCGCTGAGCGGCTGGCCGGACTGAACGGCCACACCCCGTGGCAGAGCCCGCGCGCACAGTTCATCGGCTCGGCGGCCGGGCTTACCGATCTGCTCACCGAGGTGCTGGCCTGGGCCGAAGGGGTCCGCCTGCACCCCGCCGTGCTGGACACGGATCTTGAGGAACTGACGCGGCTGGTGCTGCCCGAACTGCGCCGGCGCGGGGTCCTGGCCCCCACCAGCCCGGACGCCACATTCCGCGATCAGCTGGGGCTGGCACGGCCAGCCAGCCGCTACGCCGCCGCATCCAGCGCCCCCGGCGCGGAAAACTAAGGAGCCCACCATGAGCCACAGCACCCACCCCGCCGCTGAATTCACCGCGTCCGGGTTCATCCCCTCGGGTCAGATCCAGCTGGGCGTGTTCTTCCAGGGCGTCAACTCCGGAACCGTCTGGAAGGCGGCCGAATCCGGCTCCCAGACCGACTTCGAATCGTTCCGGCGCGTCGCCCAAACCGCCGAGCGCGGCCTGTTCGCGGCGTTCTTCCTCGGCGAAGGCCTGCGGCTGCGCGAGCATCTTGGCCGTCCGCACGCGCTCGACGTCGCCGGCCGTCCCGACGCGCAGACTGCCCTCGCCGCCTTGGCCGCGGTGACCACCAAGATCGGGCTCGTCGCAACCCAGAACACCACGTACAACGACCCCGCAGACCTGGCGCACCGGCTCTCCACGCTGGACCTGCTGTCCGGTGGCCGCGCCGCCTGGAACATCGTCACCACGGACAACGCCTGGACCGGCGCCAACTTCCGGCGCGGCGGTTATCTGGACCACGCCGACCGGTACACCCACGCCGAGGCCTTCGTGGAAACCGCCAAGCGGATCTGGGACGCGTGGGACGACGGCGCCGTCGCGGGCTCAGCCTCCGCCGAGTGGTGGTCGGCGGAGGGCTCGGTCCGGCGGGTGCGCCACACCGGCCGGCACTACACCGTCGACGTCACCCCGCGGCTGCCGCGCAGCGCCCAGTACCGGCCGGTGCTGTTCCAGGCCGGGGATTCGCCTGAGGGCAGGGACTTCGCCGCCCGGCAGGCGGACGTCATCTTTTCCGCGCACCCGCAGCTCGATGACGCCCTGGAGTTCCGCCGCGACATCGTGGAGCGCACCCTCCGGGCCGGCCGCGGCGCCCAGGACGTGAAGATCATGCCCGCCAGCGAGTTCATCCTCGCCGCCACGCCGCGGGAGGCCCTCGAGAAGAAGGCCTGGGTCCGCAGTCTGCAGATCGGCCCGCAGCAGGCCATCGCGTACCTCGAACAGTTCTGGGGCCGGGAGCTGCAGGGCTACGATCCCGACGGCCCGCTGCCGGACATCGACCCCGTGGTGGAAGAAACCTCCGAAACGCGCGGCAGCGGCTTCCACGGCGCCAAGGCACGCCAGCTGGCCGACCAGTGGCGGGCCGAGGCCACG
>NZ_KI914911.1:10160-29661 GCF_000520575.1 Arthrobacter sp. I3 | reverse complement strand
CGGAGAAGGGCCTGTCCATCCGCCAATTCGTCTCGGCCAAGACCAGCCGGGGCGACTCCACCTTCACCGGCTCGTACACCGAGGTCGCGGACCGGCTCAGCGAGTATGCCCGGACCGGCGCCGTCGACGGCTTCAACATCTCGCCGTGGCTGATCCCGTCCGGCCTCGACGACATCGTCAACCACCTCGTGCCGGAACTGCAGGAGCGCGGCGTGTACCCCACGGAGTACGCGGGCAGCACGCTGCGGGAGAACCTCGGCCTGGCCACCCCGGCCCGCACAGGTGCCAGCGTCGGGGTCGGCATCGATTCAGGTTCCGTCACGGCACAGGCCTAGACGATCTCCGCTGGGTCACCAGACAGCCACAACGAATCCCCGCCGGAGACGTTCCCGGCGGGGATTCGTTGGCTTTCGGTACCGTTCATTCAACCAACGCGGGCGGGCTACTTCTTCGGCAGGCCCGCCGGGTTCAGCTCCGACTTCGCGACGGCTTCCGCGGACAACCCCCAGCGGTCCAGGATCTTGGCGTAGCTTCCGTCCTGGATCAGGTGGTTCAGTCCGGCCTGGGCCGCTGCGGCAAACCCGTTGTCCTTCTTGGTGGTGACGGCGATGCTGGCCTTCAGCGGCCAGCCGCCGTCGACCAGGCCGACGAGCTTTGTCTTGGCGTCGGAGGCCGCCTTGTAGGCCGCCGTGGCGTTGGGGCCGAACGTCAGGTCCGCCCGTCCGGACTGGATGGCGAGCTGGGAGGCGGAGTCGTCGTCGTAATACTGGAACTCCACGGGCTTGAGGCCGTTTTTCTTGTTCTCCTCATCCCAGCGCAGCAGGATTGCCTCCTGGTTGGTGCCGGAACCGACGATCACGCGCTTGCCGGCGACGTCCGGGGCCGATTCGACCTTGGTGACGCTGCTGTCCGCCTTGGCATAGAAGCCGAGCTTGTCTTCACGGTAGCTGGCGAAGTCGAACTTGAGCTTGCGCTCCTCCGTGACGGTGACGTTGGACAGCACAGCCTCGTACTTGCCGGAGTCGACGCCGAGCGGCCAGTCGGCCCAGGCCGTCGGGACAATGTCTGCCTCCAGGCCCAGGGATTCGGCCAGAGCGACGGCGATATCCACCTCGTTGCCCACCGGGGTCTTGTTGTCGGTGGCGTAAACGGCCAGCGGCGCCGCAAACGGGCTCACCGCCACGGTCAGTTTCCCGTCCTTCTTAACGGCTTCCGGGACGAGCGCGGCGGCCGCGGCATCCACCGTGGCCTTGACGCGGTCCTGCTGCGGCGAGAGGTTGAACTGCTTCACCCCGGTGGACGACGACGGCGCCGCCGACGGGCCGCCGGCAGCAGCGGCGCCGGGATCGGAGCAGGCCGCCAGACCCAGGACAGTGGTGGCCGCCAACGCGACCGCGGCGCCTGATTTAAACGAAAGACTGGACATGTTCTCCCCTTGAGAGTGGACTGAAATGGTGCTGGTGCCAGCAACTATCCGGGGCCCGGGAGAGCCGGTCAAAGCGCCGTGAAACCGGGTGAAACCAAGGGATACAGGCGGTAATACCCGTTCATCCGGCGTCCGCGGACGCTGCCTGCGGACGCCCTGTGTTACCGAAGATTGCCCTGCGTGACGCGACGGGACGGAATTGTTCACGGCAGGCCGCAACTGGCCTAGCCTGCATAGAAGACCTGCAAGGTGACAGCACGACACGGGAGGGGTGAACGTGTCAGTGAGCACGCACCAGCAAACGCACCGGACCACGCACCGGCTCGGCATCAACGCCCCGGCGGACCTTGTCTTCAGCATGCTGCGCGACGCCTCACACTGGCCCTACCTCGAGGGCCTGACGGTGTACTCGGAGCGCATCAGCGGCGACGACGCCGGCCACGAGCTGCGCACGTCCGTGGTGTCCAACGGCTCACTCAGTTCAAGCCACTGCTGGCGCGTCTTTGACACCGCCAGCCACCGCGCCCAGTTCCACCAGCTGGACCTCGAGCCCCCGTTCCGGGAGCTCGGCGGCGACTGGGAGATCCGGCCGGCGGACGGGCTCTCCGTGGTCACGCTGAACCACGAGTTCGAGGTCGACGACGAGCACCTCACCGAGCGGATCCGTGCGATCATCGAGGACTACAGCCGGCGTGAACTGGAGGCGCTGCGGATCAGCTGCGAACGGTTGTCCGTCCTCCTGCAGCACCACGCCCCGCAGGCGCACCCCACCCCACATCTCACGGCGCAGTCCACCCCGCACCCCACAGCACAGGAGGCCTAAATGTCAGAGGCCAGGTTCACGACGGAACGGGACAGCTTCGGCCGGCTTCTCGCGGACCGCGAAGTCTGGCGGCAGGCCTCCACCATCCCGGCGGCAGGCGAACTGACCGCCCGTTGGCTGGAGGGCAACAGCCAATACCAGCCGGGAGTCTTCGCGCCCGGGTTCGACGAGGAGACCGCGGCCATCGCCGGAGAGCTCGCCCGGCTGAACCGCAACGGGCTCTTCACCAAGGAATCGCAGCCGGGCGTTCAGGCCGGGGGCCTCGCGCAGCGCGCCTACGTGACGGCCTTCTGCGGCCCGGAGGCGGCGACGGCACTCCTGGCCCTGTCCGCACGGACCGGCCTGGTGACGGTCGTCCACGACCCCGGTGAGGCGAGCAGCGTCTCCATCCCGGTGACCGTACAGGACGACGACGTCGCGACCTTGCTCGGCAGCAGCGAGGGGCCCGTTGGGGAGGACCAGCTCAGGGACTGGGCAGCCGAGACCAACGAGACCTTGGCCCTGGTCCTGGCGGATGCCTGGTACGTGGAAATCTTCGATCCCGTCTGGGGCCGGAACGATGTCCTGTTGGCCGCCGTACTCGAGGCGCTGCACGCCGCTTAGCCGGCGGGAACGCGCGCCGCGCAGCCGGCGGCGAGCCGGTTCCCGGTAAATTCACATATCGGTCGCATCCCACCCGATGCTCGCGGCCTCGTCCAGGGTGCGCGCCTCGAAATGCTCCAGCATGTCCTTCATTGCCTCGAGGCCCTGCTTGAACAGGGCAGAATCCCGCCACTGCTCAATCTGTTCCAGGGACTCCCACGGGCCGGTGCTGATGAACCTGTTCTTGACGTCGCGATCGTGCATCAGCACGGCTTTGGCGTTGGGAAAGTCTTCCTTCGTCTTCCTGGCCAGATCCCGCCAGGCCTGCACAAAATCGTTCTCGCGGCCGGGATGCACCAGCCAGATTCCGAGCGTATAAACAGACACGTCGATCGCCTCCATTGTCCGTACGGGTTGATACGCCGATTATGTTCCTGTCCTCCGGCCGGCGGTAGTCCCGGACCGCCCGGAGCCCGGTTGTGGCCGCAAATGAACCGTTGTAAGGGTGAAGTGGAAGGCCTAGCATGTGGGCAGACCCCCACTCTGGGGCCAGCCTCGGACCTTCCATCGTTGGGAGCGGGCACACGTTCGGATGCCGATGTCCTGGGCGAACACAGGATAGGAAAAACGATGAGCAAATATCTGTTCGAAGCGAACTACGTCGGCGACGGAATCAAGGGACTCATGCGTGAGGGCGGCACCAAACGGCGTGATGCCGTTGTCGAAGCCCTCAAATCGGTGGACGGCTCACTGGAAAGCTTCTACTACGCTTTCGGGGAGACCGACGTTGTCGGAGTCTTCGATATCCCCGACCAGGCCGACGCCGTCGCCCTGTCACTGATGATCAATTCCACCGGCGCCGTGAACCTGCACATGAAACCGCTCATGTCAGCAGAGGATCTCGACGCGGCAGCCAAGAAGACGCCGTCGTACCGGGCCCCGGGGCAATAGCCCACGCTGTGCCCGGCATGCCGGTGCGGGGCCAGTCCCCCGGGCTGGCCCCGCACCGGCAGCGCCGGATGTTTTAGCGCAGCCGTGCTAACTGCCTGGCGGTCGTGCTACTTGGCGCCGTTGTATTCCTCGTCGGTCACGAGGTCACCCCACTCGGACTCCGCGCCCTCTGCTGGCGCTTCCCACATCGCGAGGTGGGTCATGAAATGGTCCGGCGCGGCCCCGTGCCAGTGCCATTCGCCCGGCGGCGTGTAGATCGTGTCGCCGGGGCGGATTTCGGTCACTTCGCCGCCGCGGGCCTGGACCAGGCCGACACCTTCGGTGACGTGCAGGGTCTGTCCGACGGCGTGCGAGTGCCAGGCCGTGCGGGCGCACGGGGCAAAGTGCACCGCGTTGACGCGCATGCGGGACGGTTCGGGCTGCGGGGCCGCGAGGACGTCAAACCAGACGTCGCCGGTGAACATCTGCGCCGGCCCTTTGACGCTTGGCTTCCTGGCTTGGATTTCCACTGTCATTTCCTCCCAGGGTGTTTTGTCGGGTGGCGGGCGCGACGGGAGGCCGCGTCCGTCCAATCCCAGGGTCCTTCGTGCGCTGCGTCCTAGTTCAGGGTCGCGGTGTCGATCACGAAGCGGTAGCGGACGTCGGAGGCCAGGACGCGCTCGTAGGCGTCGTTGATCTTCGCGGCTGGGATGACCTCGATTTCGGCGCCCAGGCCGTGCTCGGCGCAGAAGTTGAGCATTTCCTGGGTTTCGCGGATGCCGCCGATCATCGAACCGGCGAAGGAACGGCGGCCCATGATCAGGGCGAACGCGTTCACCGGGAGCGGTTCCGCGGGGGCGCCGACGTTGACCAGTGCGCCGTCGAGGGTCAGCAGCTGCAGGTAGGAGCTGATGTCGATCGCGGCACTGACCGTGTTGATGATTAGGTCAAAAGTGCCGGCAAGGTCCGTGAAAGTGTTCTCGTCGCTCGTGGCGTAGTAGTGGTCCGCGCCCAGCTTCAGCCCGTCTTCCTGCTTCTTCAGCGACTGCGAGAGGACCGTGACCTCGGCGCCCATGGCGTGGGCGATCTTGACGGCCATGTGGCCCAGTCCGCCGAGGCCGACGATCGCGACCTTCTTGCCGGGACCCGCGCCCCAGTGGTTCAGCGGCGAGTAGGTGGTGATGCCGGCGCAAAGCAGCGGCGCGGCGACGTCGAGCTCGATGCCCTCGGGAATGGTGACCACGAAATCTTCGGTCACAACGACGTGGGTGGAGTAGCCGCCCTGGGTGATGGTGCCATCACGGTCGACGGCGCCATAGGTGCCGGTGTTCCCGGCGAGGCAGTACTGCTCCTCGCCGGCCTGGCAGTTGACGCACTCACCGCAGGAATTGACCATGCAGCCGACGCCGACCCGGTCACCGACGGCGTGCTTGGTCACGGCCGTGCCCACCTCGGTGACAATGCCGGCAATTTCATGGCCCGGAACCAGCGGATAGGTCTGCGGGCCCCAGTCGCCGCGGACAGTGTGGATATCGGAATGGCAGATCCCGGCGTACTTGATCTCGATCAGGACATCGTGGGGTCCCACGTCGCGGCGCTCGATGGTGGTGAGGGCGAGCGGCCCGGTCGCGGACGGTGATGCGTAAGCGTTGACGGTAATCAATGAATCTCCTGCGTGTTGATCGTTGGGGGTTGTTCAACGGAACACCATCCATCAAACCCGGTAACGCAGCCGGGAGGGAGTCCCTGCTGATAGGGGTACTGGCAGGGCCTCCCTCAGAGAGCCCAAAGGCCTAACGTTGATGGCATGGACAATCGAGAGGCGACCCGCGAGTTCCTTGCCTCGCGCCGGGCCAAGATCACCCCCGAAGAGTCGGGATTGCCGATCTACGGCGCGAAACGCCGGGTCCCCGGACTCCGCCGCGGGGAAGTCGCCATGCTGGCCGGCGTCAGCGTCGAGTACTACACGAGGCTGGAGCGGGGAAACCTGTCGGGCGTTTCGGAGGGAGTTCTGGATGCTGTGGCCAGGGCCCTCCAACTCGACGACGCCGAACGGGCCCACCTCTTCGATCTGGCCAGGGCAGCGGCCCCGGGCAGCCGGACCCGCCGTCGTCCCCGTCCCGCCGAGTCCGTCCGGCGCAGCGTTCAGCTGACGCTGAACGCCATCGCCAACGCGCCCGCCTTTGTGCGGAACGGACGCATGGACATCCTTGCGGCCAACCCGCTGGGCCATGCCCTGTATTCGGACATGTACGCGGGTCCGGCCCGCCCGGCCAACCATGCCCGGTTCATCTTCCTGGACGCGCGATCGCGCAGCTTCTACCCGGGCTGGGACCGTGCGGCGAGCGACACCGTCGCGATCCTGCGCACCGAGGCCGGCCGGGATCCCTACGACCGCGGGCTGACAGACCTGGTCGGGGAACTATCGACGCGGAGCGAGGAGTTCCGCACCCTGTGGGCGGCGCATAACGTGCGCCAGCACTACACTGGGCTCAAACACTTGCACCACCCGGTGGTCGGGGATCTCCACCTGATGTACGAGGCAATGGACGTCTCCGCCGACGCCGGGCTGTCCCTGCTGGTCTACAACGCCGAGCCCGGCTCCGCGTCGGAAGATGCGCTGCGGCTGCTGGCCAGCTGGGCCGCGACCAACCAGCAAGTCAAGGAGGCCGGGGCGGCTTTTACTGTGGACAAGGCCTGACCGGGGCAGGCGGCACTCTCACGCCAGGGCGGATATGCCGTCCGTGTATCCACCGGACTGGCCGCTGGAGGTAAAGTTGCTCAGCCATGCCGTGGCCTTGTCCCGGGAAGTGAAGAATTCGTGGGGGTAGCGGGTGTGCCGGCTCATGGCCGCCGCGATCACACGATCCACGGTGCTGGATCCAAGCACGGCAATCGCCAGAACCCCTGTTGTCTGCGCGAACTCGTACCTGGCGGCCGCGCTGATCTCCACGTCCGTCATTTCGGAGAGCATCGGCATAGGTATTCCGCCGCTGATCTGCGCTACGGCCAGCATCGCGTCCCTGGCATCGTCGACATCAACAAAAGTGCCCGGCTGCCAGACGGATGTGATGATGCCCGCACTGATGCTCAGCACGTTCTTTCCGTCAGCAGCTGCTATATGTCCTGGCATCATCGAGACCATTGTAGGGCCGGTCCTGACAAGCCACGGGTTTGGGGCCCGGTGCGCGTGGCGGACCGCAGACCATGGCTGCACTCCGCGTCGCCGACCGGCCACGGACCTGCCCCATGCGGCCCGCAGCCCGTGCCGGCATTCAGCAAAGGCATTGCCTTCGCCATGGCCCGCAGGCATACTCGTGCCTGCGGGAGGACGTCCCCGCGTCCCCCACCGACGGCCCGCGATGCACACGCGAACGGATGAGCGCCATGGCTGATATGACCAACCTCGAGCAACAGCAGGTGGACCGGGCGAACGCTTCCGGCCTCAAACCCGTCGTCTTCGTCCACGGACTATGGCTCCTGTCCAGCAGTTGGGACCGGTGGCGGGCCCTGTATGAGGAAAACGGCTACACCACGCTCGCCCCCACGTGGCCCGATGATCCCGAAAGCGTCGATGAGGCAAGACGCGACCCGGAGGTCTTTGCCAAGAAGATGGTCAGGCAAGTCACGGACCACTACCTCGACGCGATTGGCCGGCTCACCATCAAGCCCGCTGTCGTGGGGCATTCCTTCGGCGGACTCATCGCCCAGAGGATCGCCGGAACCGGAGCCTCCGCAGTCACGGTGGCGATCGACCCCGCACCATTCCGGGGAGTCCTGCCGCTGCCGGCCTCAGCCTTAAAGTCAGCAGCGCCTGTGATCGCGAATCCCGCCAACGCCAAGCGTGCAGTGTCTCTGACTTTTGACGAGTTCCGTTTCGGCTGGGCCAATGCCCTGGACGAGGACGAAGCCCGTCAATTGTTTGACACCTTTCATGTCGCGGCCTCTGGCGTGCCTCTGTTCCAGGCTGCAACCGCAAACCTCAACCCGTTCACCGAGGCCAAGGTCGACACGAAGAATCCGGATCGGGGTCCGTTGCTGATCATCTCCGGGGAGAAAGACCACACAGTGCCGTGGGCCATCGCCAATGCGTCCTACAAGCGTCAAAAAAGAAATTCGGCGCACACGGCAATCAAGGAGCTGCCGGACCGCGGCCACTCTCTCACGATCGATCACGGCTGGCCTGAGGTCGCCCAAACCGCCCTGGACTTCATCAAAGAGTTCGGCTGAGTACTACCGGCCAGAGTCAACGTGTCCGACCGAGGGCATGCCCCCTGCCGGCGCTCAGCAGTGCACATGCCCCGTTATCAGAATGGACTTGTCCCCCGGCGCGGCTCAGGGATGGACATAGTGGGCATATGTCCATCCCTGGGCGCCGGAGGAGGGCATGTCCCGCGGAGGGGTGCCGGAACCGGCCCGGCCGTTACAGCATCCCGCGGTCAGGACTCCAGGACCAGCAGCTGGGCCTTGTCCGCGTCCCAGCCCACCCACAGCTCCTCATCCGGCCGGATCCGGGCGACACTGTCGGAGCTCAGCTCACGGAGCTGGAGGTCGTGGCCGCCGGCCGTGAGGCGGTGGCGGACCGTGGCGCCAAGATTCGTGGAGGACACCAGGGACGCGGCGCATCCGTTGCCCGCCGTAGCCCGTGTCCTGAACTTGAGGTGCTCCGGGCGGACGGAGACGGCGTAGTTCTCACCGCTTGCCCCGCGGTCCCGGACCTTTGCCATCCCCAGTCCGCCGAGGTCCACCACGGCTTCCTCGCCGTTGCGCTCCACGACGGTGCACGGGATGAGGTTCGTGTCGCCCAGGAAGCTGGCCACCCAGTCGGTCATGGGGTGGTTGTACACCTCCTCCGGCGGGCCGGACTGCACGATCTTCCCGTCCCGCATCACCACGATCCGGTCCGACATGGCCATGGCCTCGTCCTGGTCATGGGTCACGAACAGCACGGAGATACCCAGGCCCTTCTGCAGGGTCTTGATCTCCTCCTGCATCTGCTCGCGAAGGCGCTTGTCCAGGGCTGCCATCGGCTCATCCAGCAGCAGGGCCGCCGGGTTGAAGACCAGTGCCCGGGCCAGCGCCACCCGCTGCTGCTGTCCGCCCGAGAGCTGGCGCGGCTTGCGCCCGCCCATCTTGCCCAGTCCCACACGGTCGAGGGCTTCCTCGGCGCGCTGGCGGCGTTCCGCGCGCGGCACCTTCCTCATGCGCAGCGCAAACTCCACGTTTTCCAGCGCGCTCATGTGCGGGAACAGGGCGTAGTTCTGAAACACCACACCGAGATTGCGGTCCCGGGGCGGCAGCGTGTCCACGGGTTTGCCGTCAATGAGGATGGCTCCGGCGGTGTGTTCTTCAAATCCCGCCACCATCATCATGGTGGTCGTCTTGCCGGAGCCGCTGGGGCCCAGGAGGGTCACGAACTCCCCCGGCTGGACTGTCAGGTCCAGTTCGTCCACGGCAACGACGTCGCCGTAGTGCTTGCTGACCTGGCGGAGCTCAATGGCGCCCTGGGCGGCCCTGCCCGTGCCGGGAATGGGCCCCGCGGAAATCACTGATGCGGTCATCGACTTTCCTTACGTTTGTGCGGACACGGCCAGCGGCAGCATCCGGGTTGAAGAGCGGCGCTTGAGGACAAACAAGACCTGGAGCAGCAGCCCGATGGTGGCGACGCTGACCAGCAGGGCGGAGGACACCGCGATCTTCGGGGTCAGGTTGAACTGGATATCCGTGAACATCTTCACCGGCAAGGTGGTGGCCCCCGGGGACTGCATGAACAGGGACATCACCGTCTCATCGATGGAGACCGAGAACGCGAAGAGCGCCCCGGAGATCAGGCCGGGCAGGATGATGGGCAGATACACGTGCCGCAGGACGGAGAGCGGTCCGGCCCCGAGGCTCTGCGCCGACCGGACCAGGGCCGGGTTGAGCCCGGCGAGGCTGGCGCGGGTGGTCAGGTACACATAGGGGGTCGCGATCACGGCGTGCGCTAGGCCGATGGGGACGATGCTGCCCACCATGCCGATCGAGATGAAGAACTGGTAGAACGCCAGCGCCAGCACCACGGTCGGCACGATCATCGGCGCGAGAATCAGACCCACCACGGCGGGCTGGCCGGGAAACTTGCGCCCGTGCAGGCCGATCGCCGCGGTGGCGCCCAGCAGCACGCCGATCACGACGGCGATCGCCGCCGACTGCAGGCTGGCCGTCAGTGCGGAGGTCCAGGCCCGGTCGGCGAAGAATCCGGCCACGGCGGCGAAGGAGATTCCCTCCGGCGGGAAGGTGATGTAGCGGCTGTCGTTCAGCGCGACCGGCACCACAATCGCCGTCGGAATGACGAGGAACAGGAAGGCCGGGATGGAAAGCAGCGCCAGCATCCGGTGCTGCGGATTAGTTGTCTTCATGTTGGCCTCCTGCCTTGAGGACGCGCTGGTAGACGGCCACGAGGATGCTGACCATGACCGTCAGGATGACGGCCAGCGCAGCGGCCCCGGAAAAGTCCGTCAGCTGTCGGGCGTAGTAGTCGATCTGGTTGGCGATCATCATGTCGCCGGGCCCGCCCATCACCACCGGGGTGATGAAGAAACCTGTGCTGATGATGAAGACCAGCAGCCCGGCCGCGGAAATGCCGGGCATGCTCAGCGGCAGCGTGATCGTGCGGAAGACGGATCCTTCCCGCGCGCCAAGGGAGCGGGCCGCGAGCCCCAGCCGGTCATCGATCGATGTCAGCGAGGAGAAGATCGGGAACACCGCATACGGCAGGAGGCAGTGCACCATGCCGACGATCACGGCGAACCGGTTGTGCAGCAACGGGACCGGCGCACCGGTCAGCCCGATTCCCTGCAGGAAGGCGTTCACAATGCCGTTGTCCTGCAGCAGGACGGCCCAGGCGAAGTTCTTCACCAGGATGCCGGTCCAGAACGGCAGGAGTACGACGGCGAACAGGATCACCCGGGTGACGTTGCCGGCCCGCCACAGCACCATGGCGATGATGTAGCCCAGCACCACGGTGACAATGGTGCTGGCCAGGCTGATGGTCAGGGTGTTGACCAGGGCGCGCACCACCAGCGGGTCCTCAAGGACCCGCTGGTAGGCATTGTCGGTGAAGCTTGCGCCGACCAGTTTGCCCAGCGGCGTCAGGAACAGCACGACGTCGAAGGCAAGGATCGGAGCCAGCAGCAGCCACCAGCCGCTGCGCCGCCGTCGTGGTGGTGCCTCGGCGGAGGCAGGCGCACCGCGGCCCCGCGGCCGGGGCCGCTCGAGAATTGCGTTGCTCATGTCAGCTGGCCTGCCAGAGCTTGAACTGCTGCTCGGTCTTCTTCAGGTTCTGCGACCACCACTTGTCGTCGCGGACCAGGATCTTGTCCGCGAGCCGGGGGCTGGTGGGAAGCGTGTCGGCGATTTCCTTCGGCAGCTTGGACAGCGCCGGGGTGTTGGCCAGGGTCAGGTTGGTGACCTTGTCGAACGCCGCGCCGGCCTCGGCGTCGTTGGACATGAAGTTCATCAGCTTGAAGGCCGCTTCCTTGTTCTTGGCGCCCTTCGGAACCACGAAGTAGTCGCCGGCAAGGACGGCGTTTTCGGCGGAGAAGTTCAGTTTCGCGCCGTCGT
This sequence comes from Arthrobacter sp. I3, assembly GCF_000520575.1. Classification (NCBI taxonomy): domain Bacteria; kingdom Bacillati; phylum Actinomycetota; class Actinomycetes; order Micrococcales; family Micrococcaceae; genus Arthrobacter; species Arthrobacter sp. I3. The sequence goes on along the minus strand of NZ_KI914911.1, from coordinate 18,298 downwards.
TGCGGGCTGCGTTAATGCGGTTGTTGAAGCTGGTGGAGAGTGAGACCTCGCCGGAGGTGAGCTGCTGGATGGGCTCCTGGTTGGCGGCGTGGTACAGCAGCCGGTCCTTTCCCGGGTGCTGGCCCAGAACCTTCAGGGCCCGGTCGACGTCGAGCGGGTAGATCTTGTCGAACGGGACACCGTCGGCCAGCAGCGCGGCTTCCAGGACGGAGCTGTCGGAGAGCTGGTTGTACACCGAGCGCTTGGTGTTGTACTTGCCCTGGTCGAAGAATTGGGCCCAGTCTTTCGGGGCCTGAGCGTCGGAAATGACCTTCTGGTCCCACGCCATGACAAACAGGAAGCTCAGGTACTTGATGCCGTATTCAGCCTTCGCGTATCCGGGCAGGCCCTTGTCGCTGATGATGTCGTAGTCGAACTTCTCTAACAGCCCCTCGGCCACGGCCACCTCATACTCCGGCGCCGTGATTTCCACGAGGTCCCACTGCACGTCGCCGGACTGGACCTGGGCCTTCAGAGCGGCCAGGGAGGTGTTGGCCAGCAGCGTCGTCTGGATCCCCGACTGCTTGGAGAACGGGTCCAGGATTGTCTGGGTCAGCTGGTCGTTGTACGAGCCACCATAGGACGTGACGGTCACCGTCTTGTTGGCAGCGGCACTTTCGGCGGGCTTCGCCGCGCAGCCGGAGAGCGCCAGACCCGCAAATGGCGTCAGCGCTGCCGCTTTGAGGAGCTGCCTGCGGTCAAAGGGAGTGGAACGGAATGCTGTCATGGGGGAAGTGCCTCTCATGGACGCGGGCACGCCAAAAGAGGGCGTGCAGGATTGCGGGCGTAGGGGGGTGCGGTGCGTGTGACTGCGTGTGGCGCAGTGAAGGAGAAGAAGTGAAGAGAGAAGGAGAAGCGACAGCCGCGGTTCGCGCGCGCCATCCATTCCACCTGGAGATCTCGAGTCCGCCTTCCGGCGGCTTTTCGGTTTCGCAACTGTAACTGTGAAGTTGCTCACTAGTCAACAGTTGTATTGCTTTAAGAAACAACGAGATTTCTGCCCCGCGAGCTCCCCTAACGCCGGCCCTCCTGAGCCCGCCCGGGCATCTCCAGGGTCACCGAATGATGCGCCCGTCGTGGATAACAGTCCTCGACCTGTTGTGGTCCCAGAGAACTGCCGGGTCCACAAAGGGGTCGCCGTCCAGAATCACGGCATCGCCCGCCATTCCAGCGCCGATGCTCCCGATGCTTGGGTCCTGAAGGAGCTCTGCGTTTACTGAGGTAAGGGATCTCAGCGTCTCCAAGACACCTGCCGCCTCGATCTGCAGCCGAATGCCGACAAGCTGATCATCCTCAAGGTCCCCCATCAGGTCGGATCCGAAGCCCACCTTGACTCCGGCCTGCAGGGCCAGTTCCACAGCAATTTTGCCGGCCTCAAGCACCTCGGCGTTCTTGGCCTGGGAAACGGGGTTCAGGCCCATTGCAGCTCCCCTTCGGCTCATGGCGTCGTAGGCGGCAAGCGTCGGCACGAGGAAGCTCCCGTGCTCGGCCATCATCTGCGCCGTGTCCCGGTCCAAGAGGTTCCCGTGTTCTATGGAACGTACCCCGTTTTCCACGGAATGCCTGATTGCCTCGGGTGAATACGCATGGGCCGCCACGTAACTCTTGCGGCGGGTGGCCTCGTCCACCACCGCCCGGACTTCTTCCGCTGAATACTGCGGCAGCCGGATGGGATCTGTCAGGGAGACCACGCCTCCGGAAGTCATGATCTTGATGGCGTGGCTTCCCGTGCGGAACCGATCACGAACTGCCCGGCGCAGGTTGTCCACCCCGTCCACCACGGCGCACATGTGACCGTGATCGAAGCAGACATCCAGATCCGCGGACCGGGGATCGCCATGGCCACCGGTTTGGCTGAGGGCCGGACCCGTGTAGTAGTATCTCGGAGCCGTGACCAGGCCGCTGCGGATGGCGCGGGACAGCCCGCTGTCCCCGCCGGCCACATCGCGGACGGTCGTGAATCCCCGCCGCACGGCGGCGCCCAAGCGGCGCGCCCCCACCAGTGCGGTGTAGCTCAGGAGCGAGCGCTCAACCTCAAGGCCGCCCAAGCCCACGGCGTACGCGTGAAAGTGGGCATCGATGAGCCCTGGCACCACGACGCGGCCGCCGGCGTCGATCACCTCACCTTCGGGGATGACGTCGCCGGTCTCCTGGATGATCCCGTCCCGGAACAGGATGGATCCGCTCGCCAGCTCGGGCGAATGTCCGTCAAAGATCCGGGCATTGTGGATGGTCAGGGCGTCTGCGTTGGTCATGCTGACAACTCCTCGGGTGAGATGTTCGTGGGTGGGCTCAATCCGGTTTTCTAGGTGCGGGCCGGTTCCGTGGAACCGCGGACCATCAGTGAACCCTGGAGGATCAGCTGGTGCTGTTCCAAGCCCTTGCCCTCCATGACCCTGCGGAGCTGTTCGCCGGCCCTGGCCCCGAGGGCGTCGCCCGGAAGGTGGACGCTGGTCAGGCCCGGGTTGGACGTGGCCGAATAGGGCAGGTCATCGAAGCCTGCCACGGCCAGTTCCTGCGGAATGCGGACGCCGGCCACCCTGGCTTCCTGCAGCACGCCGTAGGCATGGGTATCGGTGGCGCAGACGACGGCGGTGACACCGTCCCGCTGCCAATCCGGCCACGCCGCGGCGAACGCGCCGGCGGCGGCGCCGACGTCAATGGTGGTGCCGATGACATGGTCCGTGGCCACGGTGATGCCCAGCGCCGCGGACTCCTCTAGGAATGCCGCCCGCCGGATATCGAAGGTCGCCGTGCCGGTCACACTGTCCATGTACGCCGCTTGTTTGTGTCCGGCGTCCGCCAGGTGCCGGGCCAGCAGGCGGGCGCCGTGTCCGACGTCGAGATTCACCGAGGGGGCGAAGGACTCCAAGCCGGGGGCGTCCAGCAGAACGAGAGGCCCAGCGACGGAAAGATCCTCCAGGAACTCCTCGCTGGGCGCATCTACGAGCAGCCCGGCCGGCCGCAAAGCCAGGAGCCTGCGGACGTCGTCGACGCGCGGGAACTCCCCGGCGTCCGTGACGGAGAGCAGCAGCTGGTATTCGGCGCCGAGCGCGCCGCGGACACCTGCAATGACGTTGGCGAAGAAAGGGTTGGAGATGTCCGGCGCCACGAGAATGACGATCGAACTGATGCCCTTGGCTAGCGAACTGCCAATACTGTCCACCACATAGCCGAGTTCCGCAATGGCTTCCCGGACCCGCGAAATGTTGTCCTCCGAGACCCGCCCCTGGGTCTTTCCGTTGGCCACAAGGGAGACCGTTGCGGTGGAGACCCCGGCCCGCGCAGCCACCATCGCCGCAGTGGCGCGCGGGGTGCGCCCCCGAAGCTCGTGTACTTGTTCGCCGGATTCCATACCTCGATCGTAGCCGGGAGTGACGCATCGCACCTGCCGCAAGACATCAAGCGCTTGACGTCACTTACGTTAAGCGCTTGACGCTTGACGCTTGACAGTGCCAAACTCACTCTGAACGCTTTATCGCACCGCCCCGGCGGACCCCCAACGACGTGGAGATATTTACGTGGATCTCATCACCCTGAAACCGGAACGCAGGAAGATCATCCTGGACTGCGACCCAGGCCATGACGACGCCGTGGCCATGCTGCTGGCTCACGGCAATCCGTACATTGAGCTGCTCGCGGTCACAACGGTCGTCGGCAACCAGACCCTCGAAAGGGTCACCCGCAACGCCCTGTCGGTGGGCACGATTGCCGGCATCACCGGCGTCCCCTTCGCCGCCGGCTGCGATCGGCCCTTGGTCCGCAGCATCGAAACCGCCCCCGACATCCACGGTGAGAGCGGCATGGACGGCCCCGCCCAGCCCGAATCCAGCATCGAACTGGACCCGCGCCACGCCGTCGACCTCATCATCGACACTGTTATGGCGCACGAGCCTGGCACTGTGACGCTGGTGCCCACGGCAGGACTGACCAACATTGCCATGGCGGCCCGCAAGGAGCCGCGCATCGTGGAGCGCGTGAAAGAAGTTGTGCTCATGGGCGGCGGGTACCACGTAGGCAACTGGAGCGCCGTTTCCGAATTCAACATCATCATCGACCCCGAGGCCGCACATATTGTGTTCAACGAGCCGTGGCCGGTGGTCATGGTGGGCTTGGACCTCACGCACCAGGCCCTCGCGACCCCCGAAGTCGTGGAAAAAATCGCCGCCGTGGGTACCAAGCCCGCCCAGTTCGTGCTGGAGCTGATGGAGTTCTTCACCAAGACGTACAAGGACGCCCAGGGCTTCGATTACCCGCCCGTCCACGACCCCTGCGCGGTGGCCTACGTCATCGATCCCACGGTGATGACCACCCGCAAAGTCCCCGTGAACATCGAACTGCAGGGCCAACTGACGCTCGGCATGACCGTCGCCGATTTCCGCGCCCCGGCACCGGAGGACTGCCACACGTCTGTTGCTGTGGACCTCGATCACGCGAAGTTCTGGAACCTCGTCACAGACGCCCTGGTGCGCATCGGCGACGTGGACCCGTCCGCCGCCGTCAGCATCGGCGCAGGAAACGGAGCCAACTCATGAGCACTCTGACTCACGAATCCAAGACAACGGGACGAAGCGTCGCTGCACTCACGGCGGCCCTGTTGACGGCCTGCATTGCCTTCCAGCTCAACGCATCGATGCTCAGCCCCGCCCTGGTCACGATGGGCAATGAACTCCACACCGATCAGGCCGTGATCGGCCTGTCCCAGACCTGGTTCTTCACCGCGGCAGCACTGTTTTCCCTCTTCCTGCCGCGCCTGAGCGACATTGTGGGGCGCAAGAAGATCCTGCTGGGCATGATGTTGATGATGGCTGTCGGCTCGGTGATCGCGGCCATGGCTCCCGATATCACCTGGCTCTTCGTCGGACGCATCATCCAGGGCGTCAGCGGCCCCACGGTCCCGCTGTGCCTGATCATGCTGCGCTCCGCCGTCAGTGACCCGCGGAAGTACGGTGCCCTCATGGGCCTCATCACCGCCGTCAACGGCGGGGTTGCCGGCGTCGACTCCTTTGTCGGCGGTTACTTCGCCGAGCATTACGGATTCCGCAGCATCTTCTGGCTCATGGTGGTGCTGGCCGTCGTGGCGGCGGGCCTGGTCGCCGTTCTGGCCGGTGAGAGCAAGCCGGCGGTGGGCACCAAGATGGACTGGCCTGGCGTCTTCTTCATCGTGATCGCGGTCGGCGCCCTGCTCACAGCCCTCAACGAGGCCTCCAAACTGGTCAGCGGATTCTCCCCCGGCACCCTCGCACTGGCGACTGCCCTCATCGCCGTTGCAGTGATCGCCTTCTTCGGGTTCTGGACGGTGGAAAAGCGCTCCCGGCAGCCCATGGTGGAGACCGCCCACCTGCGCCAGCGCTCCACTTGGGCGCCGTTGCTGACCACAATCCTGACCATGACCGGCGTCTTCGCGGTCATCAACGGGATCGTTCCCGCCTACGTGCAGGCCACGGCTCCCGGCTTCGGCGTGGGACCGACCGAAATGTCACTCATCATCCTGACTCCCTACGCCCTCCTGGGCTGGGTTGTCGGACCCATCAGCGGCCGTTTGGCCCCGGTTTTCGGCTACACCAAAGTTTTGCGGATCGGCATGGCCGGCAGCGTCGTGGCCCTGGCGATCATCGCCTTCTTCGGCCTCAGCAGCCTGCCCATGATGATTGCCGGAACAGCGTTGCTGGGCATCATGTACGCGGGTACGGTCAACATCATGCTGAACGGCCTTGGCGTTGTCCTCTCCCCAGCTGGCAACCCCGGCTTTCTCCCCGGCATGAACGCCGGCGCGTTCAACCTGGGCGCCGGCCTGAGCTTCCTGGTCCTGCCGGCAGCGCTGGTGGCCTCTTCTGCACTGGGCGATGCCCAGGCATCCTACTTGACCGCGATCACGGTGGGCCTGATCATCACCGTGGCGGCTTTCGCCGCTTCACTCCTGATTCCCAAGCCCTTGGAAGCTGAGGCGAAATGACCCGCCCGGACTCTGGCCGGATCGTCGTCGTCGGTTCACTGAATGCGGACCTGACCATCTACTGCGACAGGCTCCCCCTCCCCGGCGAAACGGTGCACGGGAATGGCTTTGCGGTCAATCCCGGCGGCAAGAGCGCCAACCAGGCGGTCGCGGCGGCCAAACTCGGAAGCCGGGTCGTGCTGATCGGTGCGGTGGGCGACGACACCAACGGGACCATGCTTCTGGCCTCCACCGCCGGGGCCGGGGTGGACATTTCCCGCGTCCGCCGCACGCCTGATGCTGCGACCGGCGTCGCCGTCATTTCCGTCGACGCCCACGGTGAGAACAACATCATCATCTCGGCCGGAGCCAACGGCACACTGGCGCCCGGGGATGTTGCCGCTTCCGCCGAATTGTTCGAGGGCGCGTCCGTGATGTGCCTGTGCCTCGAGGTCGGTCTGGACACCGTTGAGGCCGCGGCCCGCTTGGGCCACGACGCCGGGGCGACAGTTCTGCTCAACCTGTCGCCCTACGCCGAGATCCCGGCGAGCTTGGCCGCACTCTGCGACATCCTGCTGGTGAACGCGCATGAGGCGTCGCTGTTCCTGGGCGGCGCCGCCGTGCCCGACGCCGGGGCTGACACCGCGGCGTGGGCGCCGGTCCGGGACAAGTTCGCCGATCGCGGACTGCACCGCGTTGTGGTCACTTTGGGGGCGAACGGCTCCGTCGTCCTGGACTCCGGAGCCGGCGCCGAGGGCCGCATCACCCGCATTGAACCCACCAGGGTCGACGCCAAGGACACCACCGGCGCAGGCGATGCATTCACCGGGGCCGTGGCTGCGCGCCTTGCCGCCGGCGATTCACTTCCGGCCGCTGCCGCCTTCGCGTCCGTTGCCGCGGCCTTGGCAGCGACCAGGAAGGGGACGCAAACGGCGTACCCGAAAGCGGCGGATGTGGAGGGACTGCTCGCTTAACGGCCACCCCCGCCAGTTAGGGCCGCCACGGGAGGGGGCGCCGCAGAGCCTGTCTGCGGCGCCCCCTCCCGGTTAAGCACCGGACCGGTCTGGTGGTCCTTGGTTGATGCAACCCAATTGCACAGCAGATTCACAGCGAGGCGCTATTGAAGTTACAGCCGCGGGGCCGACAATGGTTCGACCTGATAGGAGTATTTGCCGGGCGATGGTGGCCGCGTCTTACTGGAGCGTCAGTGGCGAGCGTCCTGACCGATCGAGCCGGCGCAAGCGAACTTGTACCGACTAGTGATGGGCTCCCGGCATGATCACTCTCCGCAAGCACGTATTTCCCTCGCTCCTCGCCCTGGTCCTGCTCTCGACGTCGGCCTGTACCTCCGGGGTCGCGGCTGGCATCCCGTCGGCCGGCATTCCGTCCGGTGGCACACCATCCGGCACACCCTCAGGTGGCGCCACGGGCAAATCCGGCGGCGGCACGAGCCAATCCGCCGCACCCGAGTCCGCCACTCCGAGTGCTGCAGTTCCGCAACTGACCCCGGCGAGCACGGTGGATGCGCGTGCCGTGCTGGCGGCGTTCAAGTCCCGGGACATGGTGGGGCACCTGCAGGCGCTGCAGCGGGTGGCGGATGCCAACGGCGGGAACCGGGCCTCGGGGACCTCGGGGTATGAGGAGTCGGCCCGCTACGTCGAGGAACAGCTGCGCGCGGCCGGGTACTCGCCGGTGCGGCAGAGCTTCACGTTCAAAGAGGACGGCCGGCGCGGCAAGACGGTGGAGTCCTTTAACATCCTCGCCGACACCGGGGGCAGTGCCGGGCACACCGTGGTGGTGGGCGCGCATCTGGACTCCGTGCAGGAGGGCCCGGGCATTGATGACAACGGCAGCGGGGTCGCGGCGGTCCTGGAGACCGCGCGGTGGATGAAGGAGGCCGGGATCACCCCGGCCAACCGGGTCCGGTTCGCGTTCTGGGGCGGCGAGGAGGACGGCCTGTACGGGTCCCAGCACTACGTCGACGAACTCAGTGCGGCCGAGATCGGCCAGACCGCGGCGAACCTGAACGTGGACATGGCGGCCTCGCCCAACGGGGTCCGCTCGGTCCATGACGGGGACGGCACGGACTTCGGCCATGCCGGCCCGGCCGGGTCCAAGGCGATCGAGGACGTCTTCTTCCGCTACTTCCAGGAGAACGCGCTGC
>NZ_KI914911.1:0-10060 GCF_000520575.1 Arthrobacter sp. I3 | reverse complement strand
TTCACCGGCGATGTCGAGAAGAAGACCCAGGCCCAGGCGCGGTCCTTTGGCGGGGTGGCCGGCAAGGACCTCGATCCCTGTTACCACGAGGCCTGCGACACGATCGCCAACACCAACCCGGACCTGCTCACCGAAATGGCCGGCGCCCTGGCCTACGGCACCGTGGCCTACGCGATGGCCAAGACCGGCTAAACACCAGCTTCGCCGCCGGCTCCGGGCCGCCCCGCAGGAAGGTCCCCGGCCCAGCCACCCTCTGACGAGGGGGCCGCGCCGGGGACCTGTCCCTGCCAGGGCCGGGTTTGTGCCCTAGATTCCGGCCCCGCGACGCGCCGTGGCTCCCTGGGGCTGACGCACGTCGGCCGGCGTGAACTGTGCGCCGGTGTCCGGGAATCCGGGCACGGCAATGCGCGCGTGGGTGTGGATCTCCTCGACGGAGTCGCGCGTGTGCTGCGCGATCTTCTCCATGGTGGTGACCCACATGCCGTCCATGGATTTGACCCGGTCCATCAGCTGTTCCAGGGCCACGGCCTTGGACGGCCGGCCGGAAATGAAGGGGTGGTTGGTCAGGACGAAGCAGCTCCCGGCAGCGTGGTGGGCTTCGGCCTCCAGCGTCCACATTTCGAGGACCTTGGCCGGGCTTTCGATGACGCCGCTTCCGGTGACGCCCGGGTAGAAGGCATACTGCTCCCAGTCGTCCAGAGCCCAGTCGACGGGGATTTCCACGAGATCGCGGGGGTCTGCCTCGGCAACGCTGAAGCGGTACGGCGCGTCGCCGTCGAGCAGGCTTGAGTCATACAGGAACCCGCGGTCGGCAAGGAGGGCGGGGGAATGCCAGTTGAGCTCCCACCATGGTGCCCGGTAGCCGGTCGGCCGGACGCCGGCGGCCTTGGCCAGGGCATCCAGGCCCCGGTCCAGGTACCGCGCCTCCGTGGTGGCGTCGATGCCTTGCATGGGTTCGTGCAGGTACCCGTGGTGTGCAATCTCGTGGCCGCCGTCGGCTATCCGGCGGACCACGTCCGGGTAGCATTCGGCGGTGAATCCCGGGACGAAGAACGTCGCCTGGATCTGCTGGCGCTCAAGGATCTGCAGGATCCGCGGGACGGCGACCTTGGGCCCGTAGGACTGGTGCGTCATGAGGGACATGCGCCTGGTGCTCTGCGGGTCATGGGCGATGGTGCAGGATTCGGCGTCGACGTCGAAGGTGAAGGACGCCGCGGCACGATTGCCTTCGGGCCATGTGATGGGATGGGCGGTGTCGGCGAAAGCGGGGAAGTTCACGGGGTTGATCTCCTGCTAGAGGGCGGCGTGCGTGGTTGATGTGACCGGAAGGCCGGTTGCCTCAGGTGAATCTGCGGTCTGTTCGCTGGGGGTGGGGACATCCAGGAACTTCCTGTGGAACCGCGGACCGAGGACGGCGTAAGCCGCGGCGCTGGCCAGTCCCCCGGCGAGCCAGGACAGATCCCACCCGCCCAGGGCGACGGCGATGGGGCCCTGCATGGCCGGCACCAGTCCGTACATGAACAGCCAGGTGGCGAAGATGCCGATGAGCAGTGAAGTGACACCGGCCGGATTCACGCCCGGCAGGCGTTTGGTGCCGACGGCGTCAAAGAGCCGGGACGGGTCGCCGGGCCAGCGCTTCTCGATCCAGAAGTAATGGACCAGCATGACTCCGCCCCAGGCAGCCACCCAGGCGACCAGCCCAATCAGCCAGGCGTCCAGCACGGAGGCGAAATCCTCCTGGAAGATGAAGAAGATCACGGCCGCGAGGGAGAAGACGCCGACGAACAGGTTCAACTTGCGCCGGCTGATGGAGATGTCCAGGGCCTGCGTGGCGACGGAAAAGGTGTAGATGTTCAAGATGTTGGTCGCGATCGGGCCGTGCAGCACCATGAGCAGCACAGGAAGGGCCAGCGCGCCGAAGTTCTGGACGATGAGTTTGCCGGGATCAATTTCACCCGTGTTGGTCGCCAGGCTGGCCCCCAGGATGCCCAGCCAGACGACCGGGATGAACTGGCCCAGCACCGAGGCGAGGTAGACCTTGCGCTTGGGCACCGTGGTGCTGACAAAGCGGGAGTAATCCGCAGCGTAGGTGAACCAGGTGATGCCCCAGCCGATGCCGATGGCCGTCATGACCGCGCTCATCGCGGCGATGCGTTCCGAGCCTTCCAGGATGTGCCCCGCCGGGCCGGCGTAGGTCCAGTTGATCTTCATGCCGAACCAGGCCACTGCCGACATCACGGTCAGGATGATGATGGTGGGCGGCACGGTCCACTTCTCGAAGGCGGCGATGGCTTTATAGCCGAACCAGGCGATGGCTACCTGTACAGCCATGATGAAGGTGGCGATGCCAATCTTCCAGGCGTAGTTCTTGGCCTCCGGGTCAACCCAGCCGAGCGTTCCGAACAAGGCCATGACCAGATCCAGGATGATCCAGGTGTTGACCGCACACCAGCCGATCACCAGGAGAGCCTGGATGCCGGCGGGCAGGTAGTTGCCGCGCCGGCCGAAGGCGGCGCGGGCCAGCACCATGCCGGTCGCTCCGGTCTTTTGGCCCAGCAGGACGAAGCAGCCGAAGAGCAGCATCCCGATCAGGTTTCCGAGGACAAGAACCGTGACGGTGTCCGCGAATCCCAGGCCAAGCTGGATGCCGAGCGCTCCGAGCACCCAGTTGATCGGGGCGAGATTGGCGCCGGCCCAGATCCAGAACTGGCCGGAGACCTTGCGGGTCCGTTGTGATTCGGGGATGGGCTGGAGCCACGCTTCGTGGTCTACGCTCGCTTCCGGCGCGGTGCCGGCAGGGGCCGCTGGGGATTTTTGACGCATGTGGAGCCTCCGAGGATGTGTGGGATTCCTCAAGATTATGTGTCGTGGGCCACATGCGACTATATACAATGTGTCTAAATATACCCAGAGCAACGCGACGGAGTGTAATGTCCATCCTTCTTCAAGACGTCCTGAACCATCCGACCATGGCGGCCGCCGACCCCATTGTCCGCGCCGCGGCCAGGGCCGCCGCCCGGGCGCAGCTGCGGTGGATCCACTCCAGTGAAATCATTGATATCGCGCCCCTGCTGGCCGGCGGGGAACTTCTGCTGACGGGCGGAGAAGCCCTGGCCCTCGCCTCGGAGGAGCGGCAGGTCAACTACATCCGCCAACTGGCGGAGCGGGGCGTTGCCGCCGTAGCTATCGAAACCGGGTCCGCCCTGCCGTCCCTGCCGTCCTCAATGGTGGCGGCCGCCGAAGCAGCCGGCCTTCCGCTGATCGAACTTCGCGGGGTGGTGCCGTTCGTCGGAGTCACGCAGGCCATTAATTCGATGCTGGTCAGTGACTCGGTGTCCCAATTGCGGCGGGCCGATGAGGCCAGTCACGCGATGGCTGTCGAACTGGCGCACGGCGGCGGCCTGGACCGGATCCTCGCCGTGCTGGCCGGCATCATCAATGCCGAGGTGACGCTGACGTCCATAGCCGGCGCGACCCTGGCCAGCGCAAGCCCGGGGCGGGCCGAGGCCGCCGACCCCGATGCCTCCACCGGTGGGCCGCAGGAGCAGGCACGCCTGATTCACATCGACGTGCCGATCCGCGGCATCCTTGCGGCTCAGCTGTTGCTGCGGGTCCCGGCGGACGAGGACCAAAACCTGGCCCGGACGGCCGGAAATCGTTCTGTCGACATCCTGGCCCTGGCGTTGCTGCAGCGAATGTCCCCCGGGCTCAAGGAAGTCGCCGGGGCGGCCCTGCTTCGCGCGATTAATTCCGGCAGCCAGGCCTGGCGGCTCCAGCAATTGGCTTCCGCGGCCGGGATTCCGCCGGGTGCCACAATCGTGGCCATCATGGTCCGCTCCGGCATGCTCCAACACCTCCGCGCTTCTGTGGAGCAGCTCTTGGCCCGGCGGGCGCAGCCCAGCGCAACCTATGTCGATAATGCCGAGCTGCTGGCGGTGGTGGTCCTCCCGGGCGATAGTCCGCTGGACAGCAGGGACGCACTTCTGGCTGGCCTGCGGGCGCTACCGGCCCCATCAGACACGCTGGTTGCCGTCGGCCCGGTGGCCGTCGGGATTTCGGAAGCCCCCTGGTCCTTGTCGGAGGCCAGGCTGACCCTGGAATTGGCGGGCGCGCTGGGGCAACCACATACGGGAACCCAAGGTCCGCACAGTCCCGTGATCGATTGCGAGGCATTCGCCGTCGAACGCCTTGCCGTGGGAAGCCTGGACCCTGGCCAACGGCGGAACTTCGTGCGCCAGCAGCTGGGGGCTCTCCTGGATTATGATGCGCAACGCAATTCCCGGCTGCTTGGCACCCTGGCCATGTGGCTGGATTCCGGCTGCAACACGGCCCAGGCGGCGAGGGAACTGCACGTGGAGCGGCAATCGATGCATCAACGGCTGCAGCGGATCTTCGAGCTGTGCGGCGGCGACCCCCGGCGGACGGGCCGGCTCGCAGCGTTGCATTTGGCCGCGCGGCTGGCCCGGCTCAGCTGACGTGCGCTCGGCGCCTTAGTCCGGGCGCGGGCCGCGCGGGCCGCGCTAGCCGTTGCTGGACGCGCGCCCGCCCAGCCGGCTGGTGATTTTGTCGGCCGCAGCGGCGCACGCTTCGCCCAGGCTCTGCAGAGCCTCGCGTGAGACGCGGAACCGGGGCGCCGAGATCAGGACGGCCGCCACGATGTCGCCGCGGTGGTCGTGGACGGGAGCGGCGACGCCCACTTCATCGATGGAGGATTCGCCGTAGTTGATGGCCCAGCCCCGGGCCGTCACGTCCTTGAGCTTGATCTGGTAGCCATCCAGGCCCGCATCATCGAGTCCCGGGTAGCTGATCGCCCCGCTGCGCAGGAGCACACGGACGCGTTCGACGGGCGCTGCGGCCAGGAAGACCTGCACGGAGGCGCTCATGGCGTCGGTGTACCGGGCTCCCAGCGGGGTGGTGTGCTTGATCTGGTGGTGGCTGGCGATCTGCTCCACGCACATTGACTCTGCGCCGTTCCACACCATGAGGGCGCTGGTTTCGCCGGTCTGTTCGGTAAGTTCACGCAGGACGGGATACGCCACCCGCCGTTCTTCCAGTTCGGCCAGCAACGGCCCGGCGACGGCGATCAGTCCCAGCCCCAGCCGGAAGCGGCGGGTTTCCGGATCGCGTTCCACCAGGTGTTCCTGTTCGAACGTGGCCAGGATCCGGGAAACCGTGCTCTTGTGCAGGCCCACCCGGTTGGCGATCTCGGTGACTCCGAGCAACGGTTCGTCCGCCGTGAAGGTTCGCAGCACGGCGATGGCGTTGACGATGACGGAGGTGCCCTTGGTGTCGCCGTTTCCGGTGGTCCCGGGAGATTCTGCTGGGGTCATGGTGTCTACCATCATTCCGCATGAGGGCCCAAAAGCGGCGCCACGGTGGACGTGGCGCCGCTTCTGGGTCCTGCCTTCAGGGGGTCTGGGCGCCTCAGGCTCCGATGATGTTGTATTCGGGGCCGAACGGGAACTTCGTGATGTTCTCGGCTCCGTCTTCGCCGACCACCAGGATGTCGTGCTCACGGTAGCCGCCGGCGCCGGGCTGGCCGTCCAGGACGGTGATCATGGGTTCCATGGAGACCACCATGCCGGGCTCGAGCACGGTGTCGATGTCCTCGCGGAGTTCCAGTCCGGCTTCGCGGCCGTAGTAGTGGCTCAGGACGCCGAAGGAGTGTCCGTAGCCGAACGTCCGGTTGGCGAGAAGTCCGTGGCTGACGTAGATCTCGTTCAGCTCGGCGGCGATGTCCTTGCAGACAGCTCCGGGCTTGATGAGCTCGAGGCCGCGCTTGTGGACCTCGACGTTGATGTTCCACAGTTCGAGGGAGCGGGCGTCGGGTTCGCCGTAGAACAGGGTGCGCTCCAGCGCCGTGTAGTAGCCGGAGGTCATGGGGAAGCAGTTCAGGGACAGGATGTCGTGCTCCTGGATCTTGCGCGTGGTGGCCCAGTTGTGGGCGCCGTCGGTGTTGATGCCGGACTGGAACCACACCCAGGTGTCACGGATTTCCGAGTCCGGGAACGTCCGCGCGATTTCGTGGACCATGGCTTCGGTGCCGATCAGGGCGACCTCATATTCGGTGATGCCGGCGGTGATGGCGTTGCGGATGGCTTCGCCGCCCAGGTCACCGATGCGGGCCCCGTGCTTGATCACCTCGATCTCTTCGGCCGACTTGATCATCCGCTGGCGCATCGCCGCCTGGGCGACGTCCACCAGGGTGGCTCCCGCGAAGGCCGCCTGGATCTTGTTGCGGTTGTCCAGCGGGAGCGAATCGTCTTCGACGCCGAGCCGGCGGGGGTTGATGCCGCGGGTGCGCAGCGCCTCCTGGATGGCGAAGATGTAGTTGTCCCGGCGCCAGTCCGTGTACACCACGTTGTCGCCATAGCTGCGCCGCCACGGCATGCCGGCGTCGATGTTGGCCGTGACGGTCACGGTGTCGTCCTTGGTGACCACCATGGCGTAGGACCGGCCGAAGTAGGTAAAGAGGAAGTCGGAGTAGTACTTGATGGAGTGGTAGCTGGTCAGGACGACGGCGTCCAGGTCCTTATCGGCCATGATGCGGCGCAGTCCGCCGAGCCGGCGCTCAAATTCGGCGTTGGAAAAGGTCAGCTCTTCCTTCTGCCCGTTGTGCAGGACTTTCAGTCGCTCCAGTTCGGCGATGGACGAAGCGTTGTTGGACGTTGCGATGGTCATGATGGTGGTGCCTTTCTGCGGTTTGATTTCTTAGGAGGGAAAATGTGGGTGTCGGCCGGGACTACTCGTGGCGCAGCGGTTCTTTACTGGTTTCCCGGGAGAGCGCTACGGCGATCAGGGAGATGACCGCGGCGCCGGCGAGGTACCAGGCAGGAGCCAGGGCATTGGCCGTCGCGGCGATCAGGAGGGTCGCCATGAACGGCGCGGTGCCGCCGAAGAGCGCGTTGGAGAGATTGAAACTGACGGCGAAGCCGCTGTAGCGGACACGGGTCGGGAACATTTCCGCCAGGAAGCTCGGAAGCGTGCCGTCATTGAGCGTGAGCATGCCGCCCAGCAGGATCTGGACCAGGACGATCATTAGGAAGTTCCCGGTGCCCAGCAGGGCGAAGGCCGGCACGGTCAGCACGATGAAGCTCAAGGAGGCGGCAATGAGGACCTTTTTGCGGCCGTAGCGGTCCGAGAGCATTCCGGTCAGGAAGATGAACCCGATGTACGTCACGAGTGCGATGGTGGTGGCCAGGAAAGATTCGGCAGCGCCGAGTCCCAGTTCCGAGGACAGGTAGGTCGGCATGTAGCTGAGGATCACGTAGAACCCGACGGCGTTGAGCAGCACTGCTCCGACGGCCTTCAGCAGCAACCGCCAGTGGTTCCGGAAGAGGCTGGATACCGGGGCCTTGATGGCATGATCCTCCTCTGCCAGTTCGCGGAACACCGGGGTGTCTTCCAGCTTGGTGCGGATGTAGCGTCCGATCAGGCCCATCGGGGCGGCGAGCAGGAACGGCAGGCGCCACCCCCAGCTCTGCATCGCCTCGGCGGAGAGCAGGATGGTCAAAAGGCCCGCAAGCAGGGAACCCAGCAGCAGGCCCGCGGCCGTGCTGGCCGGAACCACCGCTGCGTACAGGCCGCGCTTGTTGGCCGGGGCGTACTCCACCAGGAAGGCGGATGCGCCGGCGTATTCGCCCGAGGCGGAGAAGCCCTGGACGACGCGCACCACCAGGAGAAGGATCGGCGCCCAGATGCCGATGGAGTTGTACCCCGGGATAAGGGCGATGCAGAAGGTCGCTCCGGACATGATCAGGATTGACAGGGAAAGCGCGGTCCGGCGCCCCACCCGGTCACCGATGTGGCCCCAAACAAAGCCGCCGAGCGGCCGCACCAGGAACGAGATGGCGAAGAGGGCGAAAGTCAGCAGAAGCGCGGTCTGGGGATTGGACTCGGGGAAGAAGACCGCGGCGATGGTTGCGGCCAGGTAGCCGTAGACGGCGTAGTCGAACCATTCGACAAAGTTTCCGATGAAACTTGCGGCGACCACCCGCCGTCGGGTTTCCTTGCTGACTGCGGGATCGTGCCCGCCCGGGGCCGCCCGGCCGCTCACCGCGGCCTGTCCGGAGGAAGTACTGCCATGCCCGCTATTCGACTCTGGGCTGCTCGACCCCGCAAGTGTCGACGGGGAGAAATTTTCGTTACTCATGTGTCCACCAAAGAGTTTTGGGAGTTGCAATCAGTGCAACGCTGTTGCACCAGATTAGGCGTGACGCATGACACAGTCAATGCTTTTTGTGATTTCTCTTACGCGGATCAATCTGGATGAGGCACCAAGACAGCGCCGCGGGCACCCAGCCGGACCGCACAACAATAGTTGCAATGAACGAAACGGTGTTGCATATATTGCGCGATGTGTCCCGTCAACTTGGGGAAAGCTTGAGCCGGGCGGCGCCGCGGTTCCGCCCAGTCCGGCGCGGTGGCACACTAAGTGGACTATCGAGTGACTGGGGGGATCCACGTCAGGAGATCGTCATGGGCATTCTGGTACGTACGCGCACTTCAGGCCGCCGGTCGGCGGTCGAGCCATGATGGCCGGGTGGGCCTATCTCATGGCCGCAATCATGACCGTTGATTCGCTCCTGCTGGGGCTGCTCCTGATGAACGTGAAGTGGCCGAAGCGCTGGAAGAAAAACGGCTGAAGTTCCGGAACTCTAATCCACTGCGGCGGCGACTCGGGCGCCCGTCGTGGTCGAAGTCGCCGATCACGTGCGGGCTCGCCGGAAGCTTAANGGGTCCCCCGTCCGGACCTAGAGGACCTTGCGGATGGTCTCCTCGAAGCTGGTGACGTGGTGCAGGGCGAGCTCGCCGGCCCTGTCCGCGTCGCCCTCGGCCACCGCCTTGAGCAGCTCCACGTGCTCGGTGATGTGGCCGCTGACCGAGGGGACCTTGTCCAGGACCAGGCACCAGATGCGCGTGGCCAGGTTGTCGTAGCGGATCAGCGTATCCTCCAGGTGCGGGTTGGCCGCGGCCCGGTAGATCAGGCGGTGAACCGTCAGGTCGTAGCGCATCAGCTCCCGGGACTCTGCGGGGCTCGGGGCCAGTTCCGCAATGGTCTTGGCGACCTCCAGCAGCTCGCGGCGCATGGCGGCGTTGGCCCGCGTTGCCGCCCGCCGCGCCGCCAGGGGTTCCAGCAGTTCCCGGATTTCCGAGACGTCGGCCAGCTCCGTGAAGTCCACGGTGGTGGCAAAGGTTCCCCTTCGCGGGTAGGAAACCACCAGGTGGTCCACTTCCAGCCGCTTGATCGCCTCGCGCACGGGAGTACGGCCGAACCCGAGCTCGATGGCGAGCTGCCCGTCATTGATGGGTTCGCCCGGCCGGATTTCGAGCATGATCAGCTTGTCGCGCAACTGCCTGTACGCGGCCTCCGCCTGGGAGATAGCTTCGTCCTCTGCGGGCGGCAGGACGGTGAGTGCATTCACGGCTCGGCTCCGTTTCTGGATTTCAACGTTTCTGGATTTCAACCGGAAGCCTGGTTCCACTTGGCTTCCAGCTATTGACTCTGGTGTGATCTCAATCATACCATTGTTCTCACACTGATATATCAGTCATAGCAATAGTGGTATTTCAAAGGAGCAACCGTGGTTGAGCAGTTGAACGAGCGACTTTCCGTAGTCGATCCCGAGGTCGAAGAAGCCGTGGCGCACGAACTGAAGCGCCAGCAGTCCACCCTGGAAATGATTGCGTCCGAGAACTTCGCCCCCGCCGGGGTCATGGAGGCACAGGGTTCGGTGCTGACCAACAAGTACGCCGAGGGATACCCGGGCAAGCGCTACTACGGCGGCTGCGAGCACGTTGACGTGATCGAACAGCTCGCGATCGACCGGGTCAAGGCCCTGTTCGGCGCCGAGTACGCCAACGTCCAGCCGCACTCCGGCGCGCAGGCCAACGCCGCCGCCATGTTCGCCCTCCTGGAACCGGGCGACACCATCATGGGACTGGCCCTGGCCCACGGCGGCCACCTCACCCACGGGATGAAAATCAATTTCTCCGGCAAGCTCTACAACGTGGTCCCGTACCACGTGAGCGAGCACAACCACCTGGTGGACATGGCCGA
>NZ_KI914910.1:86228-89798 GCF_000520575.1 Arthrobacter sp. I3 | reverse complement strand
CGGCCTGGGCGGCCTGCCCCGGCGCCGCCACTTGCGTCGCCAGCAGGCGCACCTCGCCACGAAGCTCCCGCCGCCGGCGCACAAGCCGGCCGGCAATGGCGCCGGCGGGATCCAGCACGGGCTCGATGTCCTCGTTCGCCGGCACGTTCACCGGCGCGCACACGCCCGCGGCAAGCTGGCCGAGGCTGTACGGCCCGAGGGTGATCTCCTGATCCGTTGCCTCGTCCCAGCTAAGCCACCGGGAGGCGCCGACGGTGAGTTCGTCGACGGGCGTGAAACCGCCGGCATCCGCGCGTTCGGCGGAACGGCTCTGGAGGTGCAGGAAGCGCAGGTGCACGTCGACCCGGGCCGCGGGTCCCGGCTCGAGGAGGCAATCCGCTGCCATGTCCGGCTGTTCGCCGGCACCGGATTCAGCCGCGCCCGGCGGCCCGAGCACGCCGAACTGCCAGCGGGCCTGGTTCTTGGCGGACGAGGCGCGGTAGGGGTACAGGAGGTACCCCTCGTAGAGGACGGCGTCGGCGACGGCGCGGGCCAGGCTGAGTCCGGTGTTCACGGCACCGGGTCACCCGCCCCGGCCAGCAGCCCCTCGATGGCGGCCTCCCAGGAAATCAAGCCGTGGACCGCCTTGTACCTGGCCAGGGCCGCGAGGACGTCGCGGTCCAGGCGGATCCATCCCTGGTTCGGGAAGAACGCGTCCATCAGCGACCGCCAGGCCGCCACGGGCAGGGCGTACCGAGTTTCCCGGTCCCAGGGAATCTGCTCGACGCCGAAGCCCGCCGCGCCGCGCGTGAAGACCGTCCCGGAGAAGAGGAACTCCAGCGGGACCGTCCCGTCCCGCAGGGAGTTCAGGTATTTTGCCGCTGCGACCTCGAAGTCGAACGTGCAGGGCAGCGGCAGGTCAACGTCGGCACTGTCCGCAAATCCCTGCACCAGGATGCCGCTGTGCATCCAGATGAAGGGCTTGAGCGTGGTGGGCCACCGTCCGCGGGTGCCGAAGAGTTCCAGCAGCCCGGCTTCCTCGTCGGCGTCGTAGCCGCGGCGCTGGGCCAGGATCCGCACCTGGCACCGGAGGGCCATGGCATGGACGGCGGCGCCGCTTTTCTCCTGGATCCGCAGGCGGGCGGTCAGCTGGGGTGCGGCCGCGTAGGGCTCCGGGGCGATGTCCAGCACACTGAAATCGAGCTCAACCATGGCGTCCCTCCAGATCTGCAGCGGGGGCGCCCGGCCTGCTGCGGCGGCTGACCCGGTCGAAGAATCCCGCGAGCTCCTGGCGGGACTCCTGGCCGCCGTCGAAGCCCTTCCATACCCGCCGCAGGCGGCCCACCAGCTCATAGCACGCATCGATGGGGACCAGGTGGCAGTCCGCCCGGTCCCGGTCGGGGCCGGGGGCGCGGATCAGCAGGGCTTCCGTGTCGGGGGCGAGCACGGTGATGGCCGGGTTGGCCGCCTCGACCGACGCCCAGGCAGCCAGGGGAAGTTCGGACTCCGTGGCGCCGGCGGGGCTCGGGTAGAAAGCGGCCGTCCGGCCCAGGGCCGAGTTGAAGAAGAAGAATGCCAGCCCCACCGGGATTTCCAGCTCGTCCCACTGGGCCTGGCCGAGCTCGAAGGGCTCGAACGAGAGGTAGCGGTCAGGGACGGAGCGGTAACGCAGATGGGCCGACGAGTCCGTGAACAGCAGATAGCAGGGCCGGCACGTGCACAGCAGGGAGCGGCTCTCCAGATCCACCACGTGCTGGTGGGCGTCCGGGATGGGCTCCGCGCACATCTCGCAGCGCTCGCCGGCGGGCTGGGCCGGGCGGGTGGACGCTATCCGGCGGAGCACGGCGAGCGCCGACGCGCTGTTTCCGGCCCTGTTGATTCTGGCCCTGTTGTTTCCGGCGCTGCCGGCCGGCTGACTCCCGGTTCCCGGCGTCGCCGTCATGCCCTGCTCCGTTCCCGTGCCGCGGAATTCATGTGCCTGCATCTCACAGCGGGTCCGCGGTGGTGGGGACGGCCACGGAGGGAACCCCGTCGCGGAGCAGCAGCGGGAGGGGATCAAGATGCAGCGCCTTGTCCTCCAGGCAGGCCCCGGCCTTCCGGACGTCGTAGTGGCTGCGGCAGTGCGGGCAGCGCAACAGCCCCCCGCCCACCGGGGCAGCCAGCGCCCGCTGCAGCGAGGCGCCCGGCATGGAGTGGGTGCACCGCGGGCACCGGTCCACAAACGCGTAGACGTCCGGGCCGATCCGGCACGTGAGCACCTCCACACCCGCCACCAGGAAGCCCGCCACGGCTCCGGACTCCAGCTCAGCGAGGGCCGGGACCGCCTGCCACGTGCCTGAGGCCGGCGTGCCGGCGTCGGGGACCGCCCAGTCCGGCGCGGCACTGCGAATGCCGCCGTCGGGCGGGCCGCCCAGCCCGTCCAGCCGCGAGCGCAGGGCGCCGACCGGGATGAGGGCGGGAACGGCGGCGGGAGCCGCCTCCTCCACTTCGATGCCGGTCACCTCGGGCGCCGCAGATTCGATCGCGTCCTCGACGGCGAGCTTCAGAGTCACCGACGACGACGGACAGCCCTGGCAGCTGCCCAGCAGCCTCAGCCGGACGACGCCTTCTTCGCTGATACCGAGCAGTTCCACATCCCCGCCGTGCGAGCCGAGGTAGGGCCGGACCGAGTCCAGGGCGCCGGCGACCCTGCCGGGCAGGTCCACGGGGTGCAGCCCGTGGATCAGGAGCAGGCCTGACACCAACGGGTCGGAGGTGAGGGCGGACACCGTTCCCGGGCCGAGCGCACCCTGCGAATCGAGCACGTGCAGGATCCGCTCCAGCCCGGCACCGTACAGTTCCGTCACCTGCCGGACCAGTTCCTCCGCCCGGTCCCGGGCCACCGGACCGCCGGAGCCCAGCGCGTCCAGGAGGGAACTGATCCGTTCACCGGCCGAGCCCAACAGATTCTCCCGGTCCATGGCGGACTACTCACCGGTGAGCGACTGCGTGGGGGAGTGCAACAAGTCCAGCGTCTGCCCGTCGCCGAGATACATGTGGACGCCGCACGGCAGGCAGGGGTCGAAGCTGCGGACGGTGCGCATGATGTCGATGCCCTTGAAATGATCGCGGTCGTTCTCCTCGAAGATGGGCTGGCCCTGCACCGCGTCCTCATACGGGCCCGGTGTTCCCTCGGAGTCGCGCGGGCTGGCGTTCCAGGGCGTCGGCGGATACGGATGGTAGTTGGCGATCTTGCCGTCGCGGATCACCATGTGGTGCGAGAGCACGCCGCGGACGGCTTCGGTGAAGCCGCAGCTGATGGCTTCCTCCGGCACTTCGAAGGACTCCCACGTCTTGGTGCGGCCGGCCCGGATTTCCTCGAGCGCCTTTTCGGCGAAGTGCAGGGCGGCGGCCGCCGCGTAGGCCTGGAAATAGGTCCGGGCGCGGTTCCGCTCCAGCGTGTTGCTCCACTGCGGGATCTTCCATTCCAGGGTCACCGGGCCCTTCAGCGCAGTCTTGGGGAGCTCGATCTGGACGCTGCTGCCCGTTGACTTGAGGTAGCCGGTGTCGACGAAGCCGGCAAGGGCGGTTGACCAGAGGCGGGCCAGCGGG
>NZ_KI914910.1:82404-86128 GCF_000520575.1 Arthrobacter sp. I3 | reverse complement strand
CGCCGCCGGTATCCAGCGCCAGGTTGTTCTCGCCGTCATTCCACCGCGGTGACATCACCCAGCTGTACTTGTCCTCGAGGTCGCGCTTCTGTGGCCGCGGGTTGGTGTGCTGGTTCCAGGGGTGCCGGCGGTCCACCGGGTTGCCCAGCGGGTCGCGGGTGACGAACATTTCCTGGTCGCCCCAGTCCTCGTAGTAGGACGAGCCCAGCATGATCCGGATCCCCAGGTTGATGCGCACCAGGTCCGTGGTCACGAGTTTGCCGTCCACCACGACGCCGGGGGTGACGAACATCTTCCGGCCCCACTCCGTCATGTCCTTGTAGGCGAAATTGCAGAACTCCGGGTCCTGGAAGGACCCCCAGCAGCCCAGCAGGGTGCGCCGCAGCCCCACCTGCTCGTACCCGGGCAGGGCCGCATAGAAGAAGTCGAAGAGGTCATCGTGCATCGGCACGACCTTCTTCATGAACTCCACGTACCGCATGAGCCTGGTGATGTAGTCCGTCATCAGCTGGATCGTCGCCACGGTGCCCACGCCGCCGGGGTAAAGCGTGGAGGGATGGACATGCCGGCCCTCCATCAGGCAGAACATTTCCCGGGTCATCCGGCTCACTTGCAGCGCCTCGCGGTAGAACTCCCCGGTAAACGGGTTCAGCGAGCGCATGATGTCCGCGATCGTGCGGTAGCCGTGCGCGGCTGCCTGCGGGGCCGGTGTGTTCTCGGCTTTGGCCAGCACCGACGGGTTGGTTTCGGAGACCATCTTCTCGCAGTAGTCCACGCCGACCAGGTTCTCCTGGAAGATGTTGTGGTCAAACATGTACTCGGCGGCCTCGCCCAGGTTGACGATCCATTCGCCCAAGTGGGGCGGCTTCACGCCGTAGGCCATGTTCTGCGCGTAACAGGAACAGGTGGCATGGTTGTCGCCACAGATTCCGCAGATCCGGCTCGTGATGAAGTGCGCATCCCGGGGGTCCTTGCCGCGCATGAAGATGGAATAGCCGCGGAAAATCGAGGACGTGCTGTGGCATTCCACCACTTGGTTGTTCTTGAAATCGACCTTGGTGTAGATGCCGAGGCTGCCGACGATCCTTGTGATCGGGTCCCAGGCCATCTCCACCAGGTTCTCGCCCGCGGTACCGTCCGCCGAGGGCATCGGAATCGTCGAAGTCATTGCATTGCCTCTCTGCCTAGCGTCCCTACCAGGTCCGCTTGGCGCCGGTCAGCAGATCATTACCGGGTTTGCGCCAGCGGGGTTCCTGGTCCAGCGTGTGCTTCGTGATGTTCCGCAGTGTCCTGATGGTCTTGCCGTACGGCATGACCGACGCGGTCGACAGCTTGCCGCCGGGAGGTTCGTCCATGAACGGCATGAATTTGTCCGGGAAGCCCGGCATTGTGCAGCCGATGCAGATGCCGCCTACGTTGGGGCAGCCGCCGATTCCGTTCATCCAGCCGCGTTTGGGCACGTTGCACTTGACCACCGGTCCCCAGCAGCCGAGCTTGACGATGCACTTCGGGGACCCGTATTCGGTGGCGAAGTCGCCCTGTTCGTAGTACCCCGCGCGGTCGCATCCCTCGTGCACCGTCTGGCCAAACAGCCAGGTCGGCCGGAGCGCCTCATCCAGGGGAATCATGGGGGCCTGTCCGGTGGCCTGATACAGCAGGTACGTCATGGTTTCGGAGAGGTTGTCCGGCTGGATGGGGCAGCCCGGGACGCACACGATCGGGATCCCGGCTTTGGAGCGCCAGTCATACCCGAGATAGTCGGGCACCCCCATGGCGCCGGTAGGGTTTCCGGCCATGGCATGGATGCCGCCGTAGGTCGCACAGGTCCCGGCGGCGATGACCGCCGTCGCCTTGGGCGCCAGCCGGTCCAGCCACTCGCTGGTGGTGATCGGCTGTCCGGTGTCGAGGTTGTTGCCGAAGGCCGCCCAGTAGCCGCCCGCGGCGTGCAGCTTTTCATTCGGGATGGACCCCTCCACCACCAGCACAAACGGCTCCAGCTCGCCGCGGTCCGCCTTGCGGAACCACTCGAGGAAGTCGTCGGCGCCTTGCTGCGGGCCGCATTCGAAGTCGATCAGCGGCCAGTGCATGGCAATCTTGGGTAGTCCGGGAAGCGCCCCAAGGGCTATCTCCTCGACGCTTGGCTGGGTTGCCGCCGTCAGGGCCACGGAGTCACCGTCGCAACTGAGTCCGGCATTGATCCACAGGACGTGGATCAAGGTTTCTTCCGCTTTCAATGCAGTAGCTGTAGGCATCGTTGCCTCCTTCGGAGCCCGCCCTGTGGCCGAGGCTCGAATGTTGCGTCAACGGTCAAACTCGTAGTCCGCCAGAGCGCGGCGCACTCCCGGCGGCAGCCGCCGCGGGGTGGGGATTCTTCCGGATCCACTCCAGCCAGCCGTCCATGCCGTCGCCGGTGGTAGCTGACAGGGTCAGGACGTCGACGCCGGGATTGAGCAGGCGCGCCTGGCGCACGCAACGTTCGACGTCGAACTCCACATAGGGGAGCAGGTCTGCTTTGTTGATGATCACCAGGTCGGCAGCCAGGAACATATGGGGGTATTTCTGTGGTTTGTCATCGCCCTCCGTAACTGAGATCACCACGACCCGGGCCGATTCGCCGAGGTCGAACAATGCCGGGCACACCAGGTTGCCCACGTTTTCGATGAAGAGTGTCGATCCGGGGACCGGATCCAGCGCGCCCAGCGCCCGCTGCAGCATCCCGGCGTCCAGGTGGCAGCCCGCCCCGGTGTTGATTTGGATCACCGGCCGCCCGGTGGACCGGATCCGGTCGGCGTCCAGCGAGGTCTCCTGGTCCCCTTCGATCACACCAATGTCCAGCTCACCGGCAAGTTCCCTGATGGTCCGAACCAGGAGCGTGGTCTTGCCGGCCCCCGGGGAACTCATGACATTGAAGGCCTGGATGCCGCGTCCTTCCAGCCAACCCCGGTTCCGTGCGGCCAGGAGGTCGTTCTTGGCGAGCAGGTTTTCCTCCAGGGAGATGAGGGTCCGTCCCTCCGCCGCGGGGCTGTGCCCGGCGTCGGCCGTCCCGGGGGATTGGGGACGCGGATGGCCGTGATCGTGCTCGTGATCGTGGGGATGGCCGTGATCGTGCGGATGCTCGTGCGGATGCGGGTGCGGATGTTCGTGCGGGGCCGCAGCAGCGGGCAAGATGTCGTGCACAGTGCCGTCGAGGTCCCAAACCCTGGTGCCGGCATCGTCGCCGCATCCGCACGTCGCACACATGTCTACGCAACCTCCACCGAGGTGACCAGGAGCTCCCGGCCACTGACGACTTCGACATCGGCACTGCCGCAGGGGCAGAGCAGAAACATGTCCTCAAGGACGAACTCGTCGCGGCAGCTGCGGCATCTGGCCCGGCCCTCGGATTCATCGATCGTCAGGGTTGCCCCGGCCAGCGGCGTGTCAGCTGAAACGACTTCGAAGCAAAAGCGCACGGCGTCCGGGAGGACGCCGCTCAAGGGCCCGATCCGCAGGTTGACGCCCGTCACGGAGCGGCCGCCGGTCCGGTCCAGGACCGCCTCCACAAGACTTTGCGTGATCGAAAGTTCGTGCATGAGCCGCTGCCACCTCGTCGTTTCAATGTAGGCCTGCGGGGTACAAACTTCAATATCTCCGGGGCCGCCGGAACGCGGGCCCGGCTGCCTGCTTCACCCCCCCGGCTGCGCGCCTGCGGGCCTCCCCCTTGGCGTCCCCCCGGGCGTGCCTG
>NZ_KI914910.1:45554-82304 GCF_000520575.1 Arthrobacter sp. I3 | reverse complement strand
GGCACGCCCGGGCCGCCGTGACAGCCCGGTAGCAACCTTCGACTTCAACCCGAACGTCAAGGCACAGCCTCCGGCGCAGTGTCAAGGTCCGGCGAATACCGTGTCGGGCGCTGTAACCTTGGGAGGAACGCGCTGGGCTCCGGGAGCCCGGAAGCGGCAAAATGAAGCACGACAATCACCGTCATCGAAAGTGTGGATAGATACGTGAGCAGCGAACAGGGTTCAGCAACTCTGGAAGGCACCGAACTCGATCTGGAAGACGCCGTCATGGGCCCCACCGGGCGGCCCCAACGCGACTTTCCGGAGCCCGCGCCGCTGTCCTCCCACGGTCCTGCGCGGGTCATCGCCATGGTGAACCAGAAGGGCGGGGTCGGCAAAACCACGTCCACGATCAACCTCGCCGCAGCCCTGGCCGAATACGGCCGCCGCGTGCTCCTGGTCGACTTCGATCCGCAGGGCGCCCTGTCCGCCGGCCTGGGCACCAACCCGCACGAGCTCGACCTCACCGTGTACAACGTGCTGATGGACCGCAAGGTGGACATCCGCGACGCCATCCAGAAGACCGGCGTGGAAAACGTGGATCTGCTCCCGGCCAACATCGACCTCTCCGCCGCCGAGGTACAGCTGGTCAACGAAGTGGCCCGCGAACAGGTGCTGGACCGGGCCCTGAAAAAGGTCGAGGACGACTACGACGTCGTCCTGATCGATTGCCAGCCCTCGCTCGGCCTGCTCACCGTCAACGCGCTGACCGCCGCCCATGGCGTCATCATCCCGCTGATCTGTGAATTCTTTGCCCTGCGCGCCGTGGCGTTGCTCGTGGAAACCATCGACAAGGTCCAGGACCGCCTCAACCCGCGCCTGCAGGTCGACGGCGTGCTCGCCACGATGTACGACGCCCGGACCCTGCACGGCCGCGAGGTGATTGCCCGCCTGGTGGAGGCCTTTGGCGACAAGGTCTTCGAAACCGTCATCAAGCGCTCGATCAAATTTGCCGACGCCACGGTCGCGGCCGAGCCCATCACTACCTACGCGGGCAACCACGTCGGTGCCGACGCCTACCGCCGCCTGGCCAAAGAGCTGATCTCGCGCGGCGGCGCGCCCTAGCCAGGGTCGTGGCAGGCGCCTTTTCTCCGCCAGCGAATCTCGACATGCCTGCGGAGCTCGACACGCGCGCGGAATCCGCGCGGGCCGCGGGGCCGGAGGGCCCAGCAGAACCGCGCGTCAAAAAGCCCGGATTCGAAGTGCGGCTGGCCAACTTCACCGGCCCGTTCGACCTCCTGCTCGGCCTGATCTCCAAGCACCAGCTGGACATCACCGAGGTGGCGCTGTCCACGGTCACTGACGAATTCATCAAGTACATCAGGGGCCTGCAGCAGCTGGGGGAGGAGTGGGCCCTGGATGAGGCCAGCGAATTCCTGGTGATTGCGGCCACCCTCCTGGACCTCAAAGCGGCCCGGCTGCTGCCCGCGGGCGAGGTTGAGGACGATGAGGACATTGCCCTGCTGGAGGCCCGGGACCTCCTGTTCGCCCGGCTGCTGCAGTACAAGGCCTTCAAGCAGGTGGCCGGCATGATCGGCTCCACGCTCGAGCTTGAGGCCCGGCGCTATCCCCGGCAGGTTGCCCTTGAGGGACACTTCGCTGCCCTGCTTCCGGAACTGCTGTGGCGGCACACCCCTGCCCAGTTCGCCTCATTGGCCGAGGCGGCCCTCAAACCCAAGGAGGCAGCCCCCACCGAAGTAGGCCTCGCGCACCTGCACGGCGCGCCCGTCAGCGTCAAGGAACAGGCCGAGCTGCTGGGGAACCGGCTGCGGCAGGGCACGCCGCTGAGCTTCCGGGCCCTGATCGCCGACGCCGAATCCACGCTGGTGGTGGTGGCGCGGTTCCTGGCGCTGCTGGAGCTGTTCCGCGACCGGGCGGTGGGCTTTGACCAGCTGCTGCCGCTGGGGGAGCTGACGGTGCACTGGACGGCCGATACCCAGGGGTGGAGCAGCGAAAACCTGAGTGAAGAATACGAGGACCAACCGTGAACGAACGACTCCCCGACGCTGCCCGCGAGGCCGGGCCGGACGCTGCCCGCGAGGCCGGGCCGGACGTCGCGAGCCTGCCAGGGGGCGCCCGCGCGGCCCTCGAAGCGGTCCTGATGGTGATCGACGAACCGGCCACGGCCCAGGCCCTGGCAGCCGGACTGAACCTGACGGTCGACGTCGTCGAGACCCTGCTGGCTGAACTGCAGCGGGAGTATAACGGTTATACTGTTAATGCCCCGGATGTGGACGATGCCAGTTTGAACGGCTTCAGCGCCACCGCCCGGGGTTTTGAATTGCGGAATATCGCCGGAGGCTGGCGGATCTATTCCCGCGCTGAATTCGCCGAGATCGTTGGCGAATTCGTGCTGGAAGGCCAGACAGCCAGGCTGACGCAGGCGGCGCTCGAAACGCTCGCCGTCATCGCTTACCGCCAGCCCGTATCTAGGGCGCGGGTGTCTGCAATTCGAGGAGTCAACGTTGACTCTGTCGTGCGGACGCTGACGCAGCGGGGGCTGATCGAGGACTCGGGAACCGATCCTGAATCCGGAGCAATCCTGTACCGCACGACGTCGTATTTCCTGGAGCGAATGGGAATCGGCTCGGTGGCGGAATTGCCACAGCTTTCACCCCACCTTCCGGGGCTTGAAGGCATCGAAGAGTTTTACGACGCTGGAAGAATGTAGGCAGGAACAACTGCCTGCGCACGAGTATCCACTAGGGCAGAATCATTTTGCCCAGTCGGCGGGTGTTGTCGGGAGACAGCGGCCGTCGGCCAACAAACGAAGGACGGGTCATGACACAGGCGGGACGCCAGGGTTCACCACGTAACAGTTCGGGACGTAACAGTGCCGGACAAAGCAGTGCCGGACAAAGCAGAGGTCAGGGCTCAGGCCGCGGCGCACAGGGCGGTTCGGGCCGCAGCGGCGGAGCCGACTACAAGGGCGGCGCGGGCCGCAGCTCCCAGGGCGGCGCCGGCCGCAGCGGCGGAGCCGGCTACAAGGGCGGCGGAGACCGCCCCTTCAAGCACCCCAAGCCTCGCGAAGAGGCCTTTATCGATCCGGACCTGCAGGGTCCCGACGGCGCGCCGTCGACTGCCCGCCCGGCTTCCGCTGACTGGAAGTCGAAAGCGCCCTCCGGCAAGGAGGCAGCCCGCAAGGCAGCCGCCCGCAAGCCCGGCTTCGGCAAGGCTCCCGGCACTCCCGGCGCCCTCAAGCCCAAGCCGCGCGTCGGCGCCGGAGCGGCCAAGGCCACCGGTTCCCGCGCCTTCGGCAGTGAACGCTTCGGCCAGAACCTCGGGCCCGTGCGCAAGCCCGCCCGCAAGCGCGGACCCCGCGCCGAGGTGCCGCAGTCTGAGCTGCACGACGCCGACGGCACCCGCCTCCAGAAGGTCATGGCTTCCGCCGGCGTCGCCTCGCGGCGGGTCTGCGAGGAAATGATCGCCGAGGGCCGCGTCGAGGTCGACGGCCAGGTGGTCACCGAACTCGGCGTGCGCGTCGACCCGAAGACGGCAGTGATCCACGTCGACGGACTGCGCATCCAGCTGGACGAGAACATGGTCTACATGGTCTTCAACAAGCCCAAGGGCGTTGTCTCCACCATGGAGGACCCGGACGGCCGCCCATGCATCAGCGACTTTGTCCGCAACCACCACGGCGAACGCCTCTTCCACGTGGGCCGGCTTGACGTCGCCACCGAAGGGCTGCTGCTGCTGACCAACGACGGAGAGCTCGCCAACCGCCTGACGCACCCGTCCTATGAAGTGCCCAAGACCTACCTCGTGCAGGTCCGCGGGCCCTTCCCGCAGGGCGTGGGCGCCGAACTCAAGGGCGGCGTCGAACTCGAGGACGGCATCGCCTCGGTGGACTCCTTCAAGCTCGTCGACTCGACCCCCGGCCACGTGCTGATCGAGGTCGTGCTGCACTCGGGCAAGAACCGGATCGTCCGGCGCATGTTCGACGCCGTCGGCTTCCCCGTGCTGCGCCTGGTGCGCGTCAAGGTCGGCCCCATCGGGCTCGGCGACCAGCGCCAGGGCAGCATCCGCAACCTCGGCAAGCAGGAAGTCGGCCACCTGCTGGCCTCCGTGGGGCTGTAAGCATGTCCGCCTTCCGCACGCACGGCCGCGGCCACCTGAACGGCCCGGTGCTCGTCCTGGGCTCCGGGCTTCTGGGCACCAGCATCGGGCTGGGGCTGCGGGGGCGGGGCGTTCCCGTGTTGCTCTCGGATCCCTCGCCGACCAACCAGGCCGTCGCCGTCGACATCGGCGCCGGCCTGCCGCTGGCGCGCCTCGAGGGGGAGGCGCCGGAGCTCGTCGTCGTGGCCGCGCCGCCGGATGTCACGGCGGACGTCGTGGCCAAGGCGCTCCAGGACTACCCGCACGCCGTCGTGGTGGACATCGCGAGCGTGAAGGCGCAGATCCTGGCCGATCTCCGCAGCCGCGGCGCGGACCTGGGCCGCTACGTGGGGACCCACCCCATGGCCGGGCGCGAGAAATCGGGCCCGGTCGCGGCCCGGGGCGAGCTGTTCACCTCCATGCCGTGGGTCGTGTGCCCGGCGGAGGAGACACTGCCGGAGTCTCTGCGGGTGGCGCGTGCGCTGGCCGGCGATCTCGGCGCCGTCGTGTCCGAATTCGCTGCCGACGAGCACGATGCAGCCGTGGCGCTCGTCTCACACCTGCCGCAGGTGATGTCCTCGCTCGTGGCCAGCCGCCTGCAGGGCACGCCCCTGCACGCCCTGTCCCTGGCCGGCAACGGGCTGCGCGATGTCACCCGGATCGCCGCAAGCGATCCCACGCTCTGGGTCCAGATCCTGGGCGCGAACGCGGAAAAAGTGGTGGAAATCCTGCACGGAGTCCGCGAGGACCTCAACCGGCTGATCGGCACCCTGGAGGCACCGGCCGCTCCCGGCGCCCGGCTGGACCTTGCCCAGCTGATCAGCGAAGGCAATGCCGGCCAGTCCCGGATCCCGGGCAAGCACGGCGGACCCCCGCAGGCATACTCGTGGCTGACGGTGCTGGTGGATGACACACCCGGGCAGATCGCCAAGCTGCTGACCGAGATTGGCGAGATCGGCGTCAACGTCGAAGACCTCCGCCTCGACCACTCTTCGGGGCAGAATGTGGGCATGGTGGAAATTTCCGTCCTGCCCAACAAGCACGACCTTTTGATAGCAGCCCTCAACGACCGTGGATGGCGGGTACTCCAGTAATGACCCAGGAACTCATCGAGACAGTGGACGTAGTCCGCCCCGGAAAAAGCCTTGTGGTTGCCATCGACGGACCCTCCGGCTCCGGCAAATCCAGCGTGAGCAAAGAGGTGGCCCGCCGGCTGAAACTGGCCTACCTCGACACCGGCGCGATGTACCGCGCCCTGACGTGGTTCTGCCTGCAGAGCGGCACGGACCTGGACGACGGGGCCGCCGTCGAGACCGCCGCAGAGACCCTGCCGCTGGAAATCAGCACGAGCCCGCAGGAAGAGTACGTCCGCGTCGGCGGGCACGATGTCACTCTCGCCATCCGTGAACCCGCCATTTCCGCGGCAGTCAGCGCCGTCGCCACCACGCTGGGCGCGCGGACTGAACTGATCCGCCGGCAGCGCGAGCTGATCGAAAAGCACCACCGCCGCATGGTGGTCGAGGGCCGGGACATCACCACCGTCGTCGCGCCCCATGCCGAGGTGCGGATGTTGCTGACCGCCAGCGAGGAAGCCCGGCTGCGCCGCCGCGGCATCCAGTTGGGCGGCAGCCAGAATGCCGAGCAGCTGGCAGCCCAGGTCACGCACCGCGATGCCAAGGACTCCACCGTAGTGAACTTCACCACGGCCGCCGACGGCGTCGTGACCCTGGACTCCTCCGACCTGGACTTTGACGAGACGGTCCAGGCCGCACTCGACATCGTGGACACCGTGGTCAACCATTCTCCTGTTCCGCTCCGGGCCGTCCACGGTGACTGAGGGGCGCGCCGGACTGCCGGGGACAGCGCCCGCCTCCCTGCCCGGCCAGTGGACGACGGCGTGGAGCCGGCCCGTGGGCTGGCTCCTGGACCACCTCGTCTACCGCACCTCGGTCAGCGGACGCTCCAACGTCCCGGCGGCCGGTCCCGTGATTTTCGCGGGAAACCACATCAGCTTCCTGGACGGGCCCGTCATGTTCGGAGCCTCGCCCCGGCCCATGCACATCCTCGTCAAGCAGGAGATGTTCACCGGGTTCCTCGGCCGCGTCCTGGCGGCGTCGGGCCAGTTGCCCGTCGACCGCCGTGGTGGCCGTGCGGCGCTGGCCACGGCCCGGAGCCTGCTCGACGCCGGACGGTGCGTCGGGATTCTTCCCGAAGGTACGCGGGGGAGCGGTGAGGCCGCCGCGATCAACAACGGCGTCGCCTGGCTGGCGCTTAACTCCCGCGCCACCGTGGTTCCCGTGGCCATCCTGGGCACAAGAATCGGCGGCGAACACCTCGACACGGTGCCCGCACCGCGCCGGCGCCTGCATGTCAGCTTCGGCGGGGCCATCAACGTCAGCCGCAGGCCGGGCGAGAGCGGGCGTGTTTCAATGGACAGGGCGGGAACCGAAATCCGGGCCGCATTAGCGCGCCATGTCCAGGACTCAGTACTAAGAACCGGGCAGCCCCTGCCCCACGCGGAATCACCGCATGAACGTCATGAAGCAGTAGCCGGGACGCCGGCAGATCACCACCTAAGGAAAGTGCAATGAGCGATACGACTCAAACCTCCGGCAATTTTGGCGCCGGCGAAGACGAATACACGCCCACCGGCACCGACCAGGTGGCTGAAAACCTTGCCGCCCTGGACGATGACGAAGCGGAACTCCGCGCGGCCTCGCTGCGTGCCGGGCTGGACGACTACGAGCTCGACGAAGACGACGCCGCCCTCCTGAGCGGCCACTTCGACGATGAGGACTTTGACGGCCCGGTCAAGCTGGACCCGGTCCTGGCCATCATCGGACGGCCCAACGTGGGCAAATCCACCCTGGTCAACAGGATCCTGGGCCGCCGCGAGGCAGTGGTCGAGGACACCCCCGGCGTCACCCGCGACCGTGTCATGTACTCGGCAAACTGGAACGGCCGCAACTTCACCGTGGTGGACACCGGCGGGTGGGAGCACGATGCCCGCGGCATCCACGCCCGTGTGGCGGAACAGGCCGAGATGGCCGTGGAACTTGCCGACGCCGTCCTGTTCGTCGTCGACTCCGCCGTGGGCGCGACCGCGACCGACGAAGGCGTCATGAAGATGCTGCGCAAGTCGAAGAAGCCGGTCATCATGGTGGCCAACAAGGTGGACGACTTCGCCCAGGAAGCCGACTCCGCCACCCTCTGGGGCCTGGGCTTCGGCGAACCGTACCCCGTCTCGGCCCTGCACGGCCGCGGCGTGGCGGACCTCCTGGACCACGTCATGGACACCCTCCCGGAGTACTCCCTGATTGAAGGCCTCGAGCGCTCCGGCGGCCCCCGCCGCATCGCCCTGATCGGCCGCCCGAACGTCGGCAAGTCCTCGCTGCTGAACAAGCTTGCCGGTTCCGAGCGTGTGGTGGTGGACAACACCGCCGGCACCACCCGCGACCCGGTCGATGAATTCATCGAACTCGGCGGACGCACGTGGCGCTTCGTGGACACCGCCGGCATCCGGCGCCGCCAGCACATGGCCCAGGGCGCGGACTTCTACGCCTCCCTGCGCACGCAGAGCGCGCTCGAAAAGGCCGAGGTCGCCGTCGTGCTCCTGGCCGTGGACGAGGTGCTCAGCGAGCAGGACGTCCGCATCCTGCAGCTCGCCGTTGAATCCGGCCGCGCCCTGGTGCTGGCCTTCAACAAATGGGACCTCCTCGACGACGAGCGCCGCCGCTACCTGGAACGCGAAATCGAGCAAGACCTGGCACACGTGGCCTGGGCGCCGCGCGTGAACATCTCGGCCAAAACCGGCTGGCACAAGGACCGGCTCGTCCCGGCCCTGGACACCGCCCTGGAAAGCTGGGACAAGCGCATCCCCACCGGACGCCTCAACGCGTTCCTGGGCGAACTTGTCGCAGCGCACCCGCACCCGGTCCGCGGCGGCAAGCAGCCCCGCATCCTGTTCGGCACCCAGGCCTCGAGCCGGCCGCCGAAGTTCGTGCTCTTCACCACCGGATTCCTGGATCCGGGATACCGACGCTTCATCACCCGACGCCTCCGGGAGACCTTCGGCTTCGAGGGCACGCCCATCGAGGTCAACATGCGCGTGCGCGAAAAGCGTGGCAAGAAACGTTAATTCCGACACACCTTGCCGTGACAGCCTGAAATTGTCACAGGCACCCTCCCGGATCGTGTAAGCTTTTGGAGGTGGTTCGGCCGGACTGCTTGGAAGAAAACCTGGAGCGAATTCGGGAGGACTTCCGGGCGGAGAACGGTGGAACCAGCGGGCTGTAGCGCAGCTTGGTAGCGCACTTGACTGGGGGTCAAGGGGTCGCAGGTTCAAATCCTGTCAGCCCGACCAACAGCTGAAACCCCGCCATTCCTGATGAAGGAATGGCGGGGTTTTCTGTTTCCCGGACACATCCGCGCCGCGGTGTTCCCCGGACGGTCCGCGGTGATCCGCTATTTCAAAAAGCGCGACGTCCGGCGGTCGGCCAGGATCTTTCCTTTCGTCTGGCACGTCGGGCAGTACTGCAGGGCGGAATCGGCAAAGGAAACCTCCCGGACCGTGTCCCCGCACACCGGACACGGTTCGCCGGTCCGGCCATGGACCCGCATGTGGCTCCGCTTGGTGTCCTTGAGCTCGTTGGGCGGCTTGCCCTTGGCCTCCGCCACCGCTGTTCCCAGAATGGTGTGGATGGCGTCGTAGAGGCGCTGCACGTCCGTCCGGTCCAGCGACTTGGCGATCGCGAACGGCGAAGTCCTGGCGGCGTGCAGGATCTCGTCACTGTAGGCATTCCCAATGCCCGCGATGATGCCCTGGCTCCTCAGGACGCCCTTGATCTGCTGGGAACTGGAGCCGAGAATCCCGGCCAGTGCATCGACGTCGAAGTCCGGACTGAACGGATCCGGTCCGAGCGCCGCGATGCCGGGCACGTCCTGCGGATCCCGGACCACATAGACCGCCAGGCTCTTTTTCGTGCCCGCCTCGGTCAGGTCCATGCCCACCGGGCCGGAATCGCCCGAGAACGTCAGCCGCAGCGCGATGTGGCCCTTCCCCATTTTCAGCTGGGCGTCCGTAGGGGAGTCCGTGAAGCGGACCCAGCCGGCCCGGGCGAGGTGGAAGACAAAATGCAGCCCGTCCGCTTCCACGCTGACAAACTTGCCGAACCTTTGCACGCCGCTGACGGCCTTGCCCTGGAGATCGGAGTAGGGAGGGTCTGCCGTCTTGAGCACGGCGAAGGAGACCGGCTGGATTTTCCGCACCATTGCTCCGCGCAGGTGCTCGTCCAGAAAGTCCGTCAGGGCCGCAACTTCAGGAAGCTCAGGCATGGCCTAGCCCTGGCGTGTCCGGACGGTCCCGGCGCCCCGGTTGTTCACATTCCCGCCCTTCAGCGGAGCATGTTCTGCCATGGCACCATCTTCGCAGATCCCTCCCCGGCCCCTGCCCGATATGCCTATACTTTCAGCGGCGGCTAGAACAAACGACTGCCGCCGCCAGGTGATTGACCCGATGAAAGGCCCGTCATGAGCATCATTCCCGAAGACCTGTCCTACACCGCAGAACACGAATGGGTTTCGGCCCCCAACGCCGACGGGGTTGTGCGCGTGGGCATTACTGATTTTGCCCAGGACGCCCTCGGGGATGTCGTCTACGCCCAGATGCCCGAGGTCGGGACCACCATCAAGGCCAACGACGTCGTCGGAGAGGTCGAATCCACCAAGAGCGTCAGCGACATTTACGCCCCGGTGACGGGCGAGGTGGTGGCCAGGAACGAGTCGCTGGACACCGATTCCGCGCTTATCAACTCCGATCCGTACGGTGAAGGCTGGCTGATCGAAATCAGGCTCGCGGAAGCCGACGCGGTCGAGTCCTTGCTCAGTGCATCCGAGTATGAACAGCAGGTAGGCTAAAGACAGAGGTCATTCGGGCCGGGGCCGCCGGCGAGTGTTGTTGGGATAACAAAACAAAGCCGCGCCCCGCCGAAGGGCCTCATTACCGGGACTGCAAGGCTTTTCCGGACGGCATGCGTTGTTTGCAGGGGGGACACCTGCAACGAATGAGGAGGACTCAATGTTTGGGCACGAACGGAACGACACCGGTGACGGTTACGGCACGGGTGGAGTGAAGGCTTCGGAGACCACGTCGATCAACCTCACTCCGGTGCGCGACGAACCCAATTTCACGCCGAAGCTTTCGACTGAGGAACGGGCAGCGGTTGAGGCCCTTCCCTTCGGATCGGCCCTGCTCGTGGCGCACAGCGGCCCCAACGCCGGTGCGCGGTTCCTGCTGGACTCCGACGTCACCACGGCGGGCCGCCACCCGGACGCCGACATCTTCCTCGACGACGTCACTGTCTCGCGCAGGCACGTTGAATTCCGCCGCACTGCGCGCAGCTTCGAGGTTGTGGACACCGGGAGCCTGAACGGCACCTACGTCAACCACGACCGCGTAGACTCGGTGGAACTGAAGTCCGGCAACGAGGTCCAGATCGGCAAATTCCGCCTCACCTTCTACCTCAGCCCTGCCCGCGCAGCAGGCAACGTCTGATTCCGGGGTAGTTGCCTGTGGCCACGGCACATGCGGATCGGCGCGGACCCCAGGTTCTGAACATCGGGGAAGTCCTGGCTCAACTGAGCGACGACTTCCCCAGCATGACTGCGTCAAAAATCCGGTTCCTTGAAGAAAAGGGACTCATCAACCCGCAGCGGACACCTGCCGGCTACCGTCAGTACTCCGAGAACGACGTCGAACGGCTGCGCTTCGTCCTCTCACTCCAGCGTGACCAGTACCTGCCGCTGAAGGTCATCAAGGACTACCTTGATGCGATCGACCGGGGCGAACGGCCGGAGAACCTGCCGGCAGGCGTCACGCTGTCCCCGCGGATCGTCTCCGAGGAGCTCGCCTCCGAGCTGCACAGCCGGGCACGCAGGCTCAGCGAGGAGCAGCTGCGCGCCGAATCCGGGGCGAGCGTCCCGCTGCTGGAATCGCTCCTGAGCTACGGCCTGATCGGGCACGTCAACGGCAAATTCGACGAACACGCGCTGCAGGTCGCGCGGGCCTGCGTCCAGCTGGAGAGCCATGGCCTGGAACCCCGCCACCTGCGGCCCTTCCAGGCCGCTGCCGACCGCGAATTCGGGCTCGTGGAGCGTGCTGTGGCCACCCTGACCTCCCGCAAGGACGCAGCCTCCCACGCCCGCGCCGCCGAGGCGGCCCGGGAAATCAGCGACCTCTGCCTGTCCTTGCACCAGGCGCTGGTCCACGACCGCATCTCAAGGATGGACATCTGATGATTGAGGTGGAGATTGTCGGCGTGCGGATCGAGTTGCCGTCCAACCAGCCGCTTGTCCTGCTCAAGGAAATCCATGGTGAGCGCCACGTGCCCATCTGGATCGGGACCCCGGAGGCCAGCGCCATCGCCCTGGCCCAGCAGGGGGTCATCCCGCCCCGGCCGATGACCCACGACCTCCTGGTGGACGTTGTCGAGGCCCTCGGCCACACGATCGTCAGCGTCAACATCGTGGCGGTGGAGGACAACATCTTCTACGGGCAGCTGCAGTTCGAGAACGGCACCACCGTGAGCTCAAGGGCCTCCGATGGGTTGGCCGTTGCCCTGCGCGCCAAGTGCCGGATCTGGTGCGCCGACGCCGTCATGGACGAGGCCGGCGTCCGGATCACCGAACACGACGAGGGCGAGGACACGCACCCCGGACCCGCCGTGGACGAGGAAGGCGAACTGCGGCGCTTCCGCGAGTTCCTCGACGACGTCGAACCCGAAGACTTCGGCGGCTGAGCCGGCCCAGGCCACCGGCGCCAGGGAACCTGCCGCGGTTGCGGGCGTGCCTGTGACTGCTGGTGTTTCTGATACGTGCGTGACAGCTGTGGCGGCACTGAACGTTAAAGTCAAGGATGAAACTTTCGACACGCCCCTGGAATAGCCCCAACGTCTTTGACCTTGGGCCCCGGCAGGCCTAACGTCGGAGGTACAAGTTCCCATTGCATACGGTAGCCGCGCAAGTCACACTGGAAGGTGCAGCCGGCTGAATTACACGGATGAAGTATTCATCCGGTGTCATGCAGCTGTTCACATCTATTGCTGCCGATGCAACAAACCCAGGGGAACCCACGACAAGGAGGGTCCACGTGAGTCCGAAAGGCGAAGCAGGCGAGCTGAAGCAGGCCTCAACGGCCGGCGTTGCTGTGCCCGCCAGCGGTGCCCAAGGCCTGCTGTTCACCGAGGATCTCCCCGTTCTGGACGAGGACGCGGGCTACCGCGGACCCACCGCCTGCAAGGCGGCCGGCATTACCTACCGCCAACTCGATTATTGGGCGCGCACCGGACTCGTTGAGCCCGCCGTCCGCGGCGCGGCCGGCTCCGGCTCGCAGCGGCTCTACGGCTTCCGCGACATTCTGGTTCTCAAGGTGGTCAAACGGCTCCTGGACACGGGCGTCTCCCTGCAACAGATCCGCACCGCCGTGGAACACCTGCGGGAGCGCGGCGTCGAGGACCTCGCCCAAATCACGCTCATGAGCGACGGCGCCAGCGTCTATGAGTGCACATCGGCAGATGAAGTCATCGATCTCGTCCAGGGCGGCCAGGGGGTGTTCGGCATCGCCGTCGGCCGCGTATGGCGCGAAGTTGAAGGAAGCCTCGCAGCCCTTCCCAGCGAACACGCCGCGGACCAGTCCTTTCCCGACGACGAGCTGAGCAAGCGCCGGGCGGCCCGCAAGATCGGCTAGCGCCCACAGCTGCAGACGTGACTGCGCACAGAAACGACTGAGCACAGACACTGAGTACAACAAGATGAGGCCGCCTCCCGGACAGGGAAGGCGGCCGCATTTCTGTTGGGCTGTGTATGGGAGTCCGGGGCTACCGTAGGCTGCGGTCGCGGACAGCGCCAGCCGGGGCCACGCTGCCCTGGTTCAGCAGGTTCTGCAGCAGGGCATCGAAGAGCCCGGCCGCATTCTTGGCCGAGTCGCCGGGCCAGTGGTGGATGGAGTGGGCCGCGCCCTGGATCTGCTGCCAGTTGGCCTGCTCCGGGATGTGCGGGCTCAACAGCAGCTGACCGAACATGGATTCCATCTCCGAGAGCCGGAACGTGTGCTCGGCCGAACTGTTGCGCACCCGGTTGGCCACGATGCCCGCGGGGGACAGCTTGGGGGCGAATTCCTGCCGGAAGAGCTGGATGGCGCGCATGGTGCGTTCCGTGCCGGCCACCGAGAAAAGCCCGGGCTCGGCCACCAGGGTCACCTTGTCGCTTGCGGACCACGCCATCCGGGTCAGGCCGTTCAGTGACGGGGGGCAGTCGACCAGGACGAGTTCGTAGTTCGTGGCGCCGGCCAGGACCGTGGAAAGCCGGCGAAGGTCGCGGCGGCCCAGGTCGGGGCGGTCGTAGATGCCGGTATAGGCAGAGCCGACGGCCACGTCCAGGACGGAGGTTGCCGCGCCGGACTGAATCCTGCCGTTCGCACTGCCGTTGGCGTTGCCGCGGCCGTTGATCCGGGCGTGTTCCACCCAGCCGCTGGGGACCACGTTGTCCGCCAGATGTGCCCGCCGCGGCGACCTTAGCATCCTGCCGATATCGAGCTGATCGTCCGGACTCACGCCCAGGGCCGTGCTGGCGTCAGCATGCGGATCAAGGTCGACGACGAGGGTGGGGATGCCGGCGGCCAATGCCGCCGACGCCAGTCCGGTGGTCACGGATGTCTTGCCGACACCGCCTTTGAGGCTGCTGATGCTCACTACTTGCACTTGAAAAACCAATACCTAACGCCGGTTGCCGAGACGGGGTCGTGCCGGCTCCTGCGTTCTTCGGAGCCGGGGCGTGCATGCGCCACCCACCCACTCATCATATGTTGATGCTCCGGCGAAACCCGTTTCATCCGGCGTGGGGCGCCAGAACCTCGCCAATCGGACGGACGGGGAAAGCTCTAAGGCCAAGGCCCTGCCCATCGCGGCGTCCGTGACGGATAATGCTGTGACAGTCGCCACAATGATTTGTGTTTGCCCGCACAGGTCCTAGACACTGTGAGCACTTACCGATACGCCCGCGATGAAGCAGGAGAAGTATGTTTTCTAAGATTCTGGTGGCCAACCGCGGCGAAATCGCGATTCGCGCCTTCCGCGCGAGCTACGAGCTGGGTGCCAAGACTGTCGCTGTGTTTCCCCATGAGGACCGCAACTCCATTCACCGCCAGAAGGCCGATGAGGCGTATCTGATCGGCGAGGAGGGACACCCGGTCCGGGCCTACCTGGACGTTGATGAGGTGGTGCGCGTAGCCAAGGAGTCCGGGGCGGACGCCATTTACCCCGGTTACGGTTTCCTCTCCGAGAACCCGCGCCTGGCGCGGGCCGCGAAGGAGGCCGGCATCACCTTCGTCGGGCCGCCGGCCGAGGTTCTGGAACTCGCAGGTAATAAGGTTGCCGCCCTCGAGGCCGCGCGCAAGGCCGGCGTCCCGGTCCTCAAGTCCAGCCAGCCGTCGAAGGACCTGGACGAACTGATCGCCGCCGCGGATGAGATCGGCTTCCCCATTTTTGCCAAGGCCGTCGCCGGCGGCGGCGGGCGCGGCATGCGCCGCGTGGACACCCGCGAGGCGCTCCCGGAGGCCCTGCAGGCCGCCATGCGCGAAGCCGACGCCGCGTTCGGCGACCCCACCATGTTCCTGGAGCAGGCCGTCCTGCGCCCGCGCCACATCGAGGTCCAGATCCTGGCCGACGCGGAGGGCAACGTGATGCACCTCTTCGAGCGTGACTGTTCCATCCAGCGCCGCCACCAGAAGGTCATCGAGATCGCCCCGGCACCGAACCTGGACGAAGGCATCCGGCAGGCGCTGTACCGCGACGCCGTGAAGTTCGCGAAGGCGCTGAACTACGTCAACGCCGGTACCGTCGAATTCCTTGTCGACACGGTGGGTGAGCGGGCCGGCCAGCACGTGTTCATCGAAATGAATCCCCGGATCCAGGTCGAGCACACGGTGACCGAGGAAGTCACCGACGTCGACCTCGTCCAGGCGCAGCTGCGCATCGCCGCCGGTGAGAGCCTCGCGGACCTGGGCCTGTCCCAGGAGAGCGTCCAGCTCAAGGGTGCCGCCCTGCAGTGCCGCATCACCACGGAGGACCCGGCCAACGGCTTCCGGCCCGACGTCGGCAAGATCACCGGCTACCGCTCGGCCGGCGGCGCCGGCGTCCGGCTCGACGGCGGCACCGTCTACTCGGGCGCGGAGATCAGCCCGCACTTCGACTCCATGCTGGTCAAGCTGACCTGCCGCGGACGCAACTACCCGGCCGCCGTCGCCCGGGCCCGCCGCGCCCTCGCCGAGTTCCGCATCCGCGGCGTGTCCACCAATATCTCCTTCCTGCAGGCTGTCCTGGACGATCCCGACTTCGTCGCCGGGGATGTGGCCACCTCGTTCATTGACGAACGGCCCCAGCTGCTGAAGGCACGGGTCTCGGCCGACCGCGGCACCAAGTTG
Organism: Arthrobacter sp. I3; assembly: GCF_000520575.1. Lineage (NCBI taxonomy): Bacteria > Bacillati > Actinomycetota > Actinomycetes > Micrococcales > Micrococcaceae > Arthrobacter > Arthrobacter sp. I3. The sequence continues at coordinate 66,691 of NZ_KI914910.1, read as the reverse complement.
CTGACCTGGCTTGCCGACGTCACGGTCAACAAGCCCAACGGCGAACTCAAGGTCCACACGGACCCGGCGGACAAGCTTCCGGCCCTGGATGACGCCGCGGCCCGGCCAGGGTCCCGCCAGCGTCTCCAGGAACTCGGCCCGGAAGGGTTTGCCCGTGCCCTGCGGGCGCAGGACGCCGTGGCCGTCACGGACACCACGTTCCGCGACGCGCACCAGTCCCTGCTCGCCACCCGGGTGCGCACCCGTGACCTCGTGGCGGCCGGTCCCGCAGAATCCAAGCTGCTCCCCGAGCTGCTCTCGGTCGAGGCCTGGGGCGGGGCGACCTACGACGTCGCCCTGCGCTTCCTCGGCGAAGACCCCTGGGACCGGCTTGCCGCCCTGCGCAAGGCCATGCCGAACCTGTGCCTGCAGATGCTGCTCCGCGGCCGCAACACCGTCGGCTACACGCCGTACCCGGAAGAGGTCACGGTGGCGTTCGTCAACGAGGCCGCCGCCACGGGCATCGACATTTTCCGGATCTTCGACGCCCTCAACGACGTCAACCAGATGGCTCCGGCCATCCGGGCCGTCCGCGAGACCGGTACCGCCGTCGCCGAGGTTGCCCTCTGCTACACCGCGGACATGCTGGACCCGGAGGAAACGCTCTACACCCTGGATTACTACCTGGAGCTGGCGCAGAAAATCGTCGACGCCGGGGCGCACATCCTGGCGATCAAGGACATGGCCGGACTGCTGCGTCCGGCTGCCGCGGCGCGCCTGGTCTCGGCGCTGCGGGAGCGGTTCGACCTCCCCGTCCACCTGCACACCCACGACACCGCCGGCGGCCAGCTGGCCACGCTCCTCGCGGCCGTGGATGCCGGCGTGGACGCCGTGGACGTGGCCTCGGCCTCACTGGCGGGAACCACCAGCCAGCCCTCGGCCTCGGCCCTCGTCGCCGCGCTGGCCCACACGCCGCGCGACACCGGCCTCAGCCTGGCGAACGTCTGCGCCCTCGAGCCTTACTGGGAAGCCGTCCGCCGGGTCTACGCGCCGTTCGAGTCCGGACTGCCGGGCCCCACAGGCCGGGTCTACCAGCACGAAATTCCGGGCGGCCAGCTCTCCAACCTGCGCCAGCAGGCAATGGCGCTGGGCCTGGGCGAGCGTTTCGAGGCGATCGAGGACATGTACACCGCGGCGGACCGGATCCTCGGCCGCCTGGTCAAGGTGACCCCGTCGTCCAAGGTGGTGGGCGACCTCGCCCTGCACCTGGTGGGCCTCAATGCCGATCCGGAAGACTTCAACGAGAACCCGCAAAAGTACGACGTCCCTGATTCCGTGATCGGCTTCCTCTCTGGCGAGCTCGGTGACCCGCCCGGCGGCTGGCCCGAGCCCTTCCGGACCAAAGCGCTGCAGGGGCGCACCGTCAAGGTCCGCGACGTCGAGATCAGCGCCGAGGACAGCGCCGCGCTCAACGGCGATTCCAAGACCCGGCGGGGCACGCTCAACCGCCTGCTCTTCGCCGGTCCCACCAAGGACTACCAGAAGAGCGTGGAATCCTACGGCAACCTTTCGGTGCTGGACACGCGGGACTACCTCTTCGGGCTGCAGCGCGGCGCGGAGCACGAGATCGAGCTCGAGAAGGGCGTCCGCCTGATCGCCTCGCTCGAGGCCGTCTCCGAACCGGACGAGAAGGGCATGCGCACGGTCATGTGCACGCTCAACGGCCAGTCCCGGCCCGTGGTGGTCCGCGACCGTTCAGTGGTGAGCAACGTCAAGGCCGCCGAACGCGCCGACACCTCCCAGCCGGGCCAGGTCGCCTCGCCGTTCGCCGGTGCCGTCACGCTGACCGTCAAGGCCGGGGACACCGTCAAGGCCGGCGACACGGTGGCCACGATCGAGGCCATGAAGATGGAGGCGTCCATCACGACGCCGGTGGCCGGCACCGTCGCGCGGCTCGCCGTCGCCGGGATCGAACAGGTCCAGGGCGGGGATCTGCTGCTCGTCGTCGAATAGCGCCAGCGCGGCAACACCGCACCCATCAAAAACAGAAGGGTCCTTCCGGCTTCCGCCGGAAGGACCCTTCCGTTTCTGCCGGACACTGCCTCCCAACCGAAAGCAACGCGGGGCCAGATACGGCCCATCAGGGGGCGCCGGATGGGCCGTATCTGACCCCGCGTTGCTCTCTGGTGCGGGGGTTGCTCTGGGGCGGGGCGGTCGCGGTTGCAGCCTAGGCGAGGGTGGGACGCTTGGCGCTGTACATTTCCTCGATCACGTTCTCGAAGTCCTTGAGCACCTGGGCCCGCTTGACCTTCATGGAGGGGGTCAGATGTCCGGAGGCCTCGGTGAAGTCGGCCGGCACGATCCGGAAGGACTTGATCGCCTCGGCCTGGGACACGGACTGGTTGGCGTGGTTGATGAGCTCCTGGACCGCGGCCTTGACTGCGGGGTTGACGGCAGCCTCGGCGAGCGAGGTCGAGGCCGGGAGCCCGTGGCGGCCCAGCCAGCCGGGGAGGGCTTCCTCGTCCAGGGTCACCAGGGCGCCGATGAACGGGCGGTTGTCGCCCACCACGAGCACCTGCGAGACGAGCGCGTCGGCCCGGATCTGGTCCTCCAACAGGGCCGGGACGACGTTCTTGCCGCCGGCCGTGACGATGATTTCCTTCTTGCGCCCGGTGATGGTCAGGAATCCAGCCTCGTCCAGCTGGCCGATGTCGCCGGTGCGGAACCAGCCGTCGTCGTCGAAGGTTGCAGCGGACAGGTCATCGCGCTTGTAGTAGCCGCGCATGACGCACACGCCCTTGGCGAGGATCTCGCCGTCGTCCGCGATCCTGACGGAGTTGCCCGGAATCGGGGCGCCGACGGTGCCGATCTTGATCAGGTCGGGGGTGTTGACCGTGACCGGGGCCGTGGTTTCAGTCAGCCCGTACCCTTCCAGGATCTGCATGCCGATGCCCTGGAAGAAGTGGCCCAGCCGTTCACCGAGCGGGCCGCCGCCGGAAACGGCATGGGAGACGTTCCCGCCCATGGCGGCCCGGAGCTTGCTGTACACGAGCTTGTCGAACACGGCGTGCTTGAGCTTCAGCACGAGCCCGACCTTGCCGGCCTGCCGGGCCCGGGAGAATTCGATGGCGGTGTCCGCGGCGCGGTGGAAGATGGCGCCCTTGCCGCCGTCCTCGGCCTTGGTCAGGGCTGAGTTGTAGACCTTCTCGAAAACGCGCGGGACGGCGAGGATAAAGGTCGGTTTGTAGCTCTGCAGATCCGGCAGCAGGTTCTTGATATCCGGGGTGTGCGCCACCGTGACGCCGGCCGCGACTGCCAGCACAGAGATGAAGCGTGCGAAGACGTGGGCCATGGGCAGGAACATGATGGTCCGCGCCTGCTCGTGGACGATCGTGCCCAGCGACGTGACCAGCGCGTTCTCGGACAGTTCCACGAAGTTGCCGTGCGTCAGCTCGCAGCCCTTGGGCCGGCCGGTGGTGCCCGAGGTGTAGATGATCGTGGCGACATCGTTCAGGGACGCCTGGCTGCGGCGTGCTTCGAGCTCGGCATCGCTGACGCCGGCTCCGGCCGCACGGACCTCGTCCAGGCTGTCGCCCTCGAGTTGCCAGACATGCCCCAGGGCGGTGAGGCCCTCGGAGGTGGCCGCCTGCCGGATGATGTCCTCGTGGTGCGCCGATTCGCCGAACGCGGCCACGGCGCCGGAGTCGCCAAGGTTCCAGGCCACCTGGGAGGGGGAGGAGGTTTCATAGATCGGGACCGAGACGGCGCCGGCGAACCAGATGGCGAAGTCGATCAGGGCCCATTCATACCGGGTGCGGGACATGATGCCCACCCGGTCGCCGGCGGCCACACCGCTGGCCATGAGGCCCTTGGCGAGTGCAGAGACGTCGGCCAGGAATTCGGTGGCGCGGACGTCCTGCCACTGGCCGGCTGCGTCGAGCCGCGAGAACAGCGCAGGGTTGGAGGCCTTGGCCGCCTGGCGCACCACGAGATCGGTGACATTGGTGTCCGGATCGACATTCACCAGGGGCGGGACAATGATTTCTCGCACGACAGCTCCTTTGGTATCCATAGGCCCGCAAGGGGTACCGCTAAGCCTAGTATGCGGCCCCCCGAAGGTGTGTTCTGCGACACCTACTGGCCAGTAACTTTACGGTCGGGACCGCCGTTTCGCCAGTCGGCGCTGCTGCGGGCACGTGCGCGGCGCTATGCTGCCGCGTCATGCGGCCGGGCCTTCGCTGCCGTTGCGGCCCCGGCGAATAGAATGGGGCACCATGCAGACACCAACACCCGGCCGGCAGCCCGGCCTGCGCCGCCGGACCGCCGCCTGGCGAAGCAGGACCCTGGCCGGCGCCGCGGCCGCCACGGCCGGGCACGACCTCCGCTCACACCTGCGGCTGGGCCGCAAGGGCCTGGCGATCGGCGTCGACATCGGGGGAACCAAGGTTGCTGCCGGCGTGGTGGACGCCGAGGGCAGGATCCTCAGCCAGGCCAAACGCTCCACCCCGGGCAACGACCCGCGCGCCGTGGAACAGGTCATTGTCGAACTGGTCGGAGAGCTGGGCGCCGGACACCGGATCTGGTCGGTCGGAATCGGCGCCGCCGGCTGGATGGACCTCGACGGCGGCACTGTCCTCTTCAGCCCGCACCTGGCCTGGCGCAATGAGCCGCTGCGCGAGAACCTGCAGCGGCTGCTGCGCCGCCCCGTCCTGCTGACCAACGACGCCGACGCCGCCGCCTGGGCGGAATGGCGCTTCGGCGCCGGGCAGGGACAGGACCGTCTGGTCTGCATCACCCTGGGAACGGGAATCGGCGGGGCCATGGTCATGGACGGACGGCTCGAACGCGGCCGCTTCGGTGTGGCGGGGGAGTTCGGCCACCAGATCATCATGCCGGGCGGGCACCGCTGCGAGTGCGGCAACCGCGGCTGCTGGGAACAATACGCCTCGGGCAATGCGCTCGGCCGCGAGGCCAGGGAACTGGCCGCCGCGAATTCACCGGTTGCCCAGGAACTGCTCAAGGCCGTGGACGGCGACGTGGGACGCATTACGGGCGTGATCGTGACGGAGCTGGCCAAGGCCGGGGACCAGACTTCCCGCGAACTCCTCGAGGACGTCGGGGAATGGCTGGGCCTTGGCCTGGCGAACCTCGCGGCGGCACTGGACCCCGGCAAGTTCGTGATCGGCGGCGGACTCTGCGACGCCGGCGAGCTGCTCGTCGCACCGGCACGGAAGGCCTTCGCACGGAACCTCACCGGCCGCGGCTTCCGCCCCGCGGCGGAGATCGAACTGGCGGCCCTGGGACCCAACGCCGGGCTGATCGGCGCCGCCGACCTCTCCCGGGTCAGCAGCCGCATGCACACCCAGTAGCGTGCCTGCATAAGCCCTGAACCAACCAGTGCGGTGGCTGGCGCCCTGACCGGGTGGACTAGATGCGCGCCCCGTCGTCGTGCTCGTCCTTCTCGCCCGGCAGCTTCATGATCAGGAACACCACGGAGGCCGCGAACGCGGCCACCATGCCCACGATCGCCAGCGTCGGGGCCGACCGCCAGAACATCGCCGAGAACACGAGCGCAATCGGGCCGCCCACCGCGCCAATCCAGGCAAGGACGGTCATCGGATCTGCACCGGCCAGGCTGGGCGGCTCCTCCGGGACGAACACGCCATCGTCGTCGTCGGCCTCGTAGTCCCGGGGGCCGGATGCGGTGTCCGGCGCCTCACTGCTGCCCGCGGCCGGGTTCCCCGGGGCGGAGGCGAGCCGCTCCCTGGCGGAAAGTTCGATTGGCGCGACGCCGGCGAGACCCAGCGGGTCGAAATCGCTGAACGATCTGTTCGCACCGGAGCCGGCGGCGGAGCCAGCACCGGTGCCGGCGGCGCTGTCCGTTCCGCCGGCCGGGCCGTCAGTTCCCCCAACTGCCCCGTCCCTGCCTGTCCCGACCCCCTCCAGCCTGGCGACGAGATCCAGCCACACGGCGTCGTCATCGGCAAGCGGTGCGTCCGCGGCGGCCGGGTCCTGCGCCTCAGGGGGCGGGGTGGTGCCCGGACGCTGGAGGCCGGATGCGTCAGCGCCAGGCGACCGGGCGTCGTCGGGGTCAGGGGTCTCGGGGTCCGGGACGTCGGGGTCCGGCTTAGTCATTGGCCGTGTCCTTCCGGCTGGCGCGGGCGGCGCCCGGACCGGCTGCGGCTGCAACGGACCGGACAAATTCGGCCGTGCCACGGAAGATCTCGGGCGCGTCGTTGTCCATGGTAGCGACGTGGTAGCTGTTTTCCAGCCGGACCACCTCGAGCGGGGCGTTGGTCAACCCGCGGCGCAGGGCCTCCATGCTGGATTCGGACACCACGTGGTCCACTGTGGAACGGTAGACCCGGACCGGAGCCGTGACGCGGGGCAGCAGCCGCACGGTGTCCTTGAATATCTTGTTGAGCTCGTGCGCGGCGGCCACCGGAGTGCGCGGGTAGGCGCACTCATCCATGCCCGGTTTGAGGATGTCATTGGCGATAGCCGGGGTGCTCTTGAGGACAAACTTCAAGACGCCCGCCAGCGGGGCGCGGGGATCATCGATGACCAGGCCGGGGTTGACCACCACCACCCCCGCCACGGGGCGGGTGGCCGCGATCCGCAACGCGAGGGCGCCGCCCATGGACAGCCCCGCCACAACCACGACGTCGCATTCTTCCGCAAGCTCCAGGTAGGCCGCGTCCAAGGCAGCATGCCAGTCCTGCCACCGGGTCTTGGCCAGTTCCTGCCAGCTCGTTCCGTGCCCCGGCAGCAGGGGCAGCCGGACGGCGAACCCGGCTCCGGCCAGGGACAACGCCCAGTCCCGCACACCGTGCGGGCTGCCGGTGAAGCCGTGCGAGACCACGACGCCGGTCCGGGGGATGGTTCCCGTGAACGGGCTGCTGAACGGCGAGTGGTCCGGGAGGATGCTCATGGGGTCTCCGAGGGGGCGCGGGGCGGCGAAATGGCGTGGGCGTGCTGCAGGAAGAAACGCACTGATTCTTCAAAGAGTAGCGGCGCATCGGCGTCCAGGGTGGCAACGTGCCCGCTGTGCGGGAGGGGAACCACCGTGAGTTCCCGGGACCCGAGCCGCCTGCGCAGCAGCGCCAGGGACGACGGCGGGACCACCGCGTCGGTGTCCGACTTGAAAACCAGGGCCGGGGCGGAGACGGACGGCAGGTCCCGGAGGGTCGCGGCGAACAGCCGGCGCAACTGGTGGACGGCGGCCAGCGGCGTCAGGGAGTAGTCACCGTCGTCGGTGGTGGCCGCCGTGGAATTCTCCTCCTGGATGGGCGTGGTGGTGCGCTGGAAGTACTTGAGCAGTCCCACGATCCGGACCCTGCGGTCATAGAAGCTCAGGCCGGGGTTGACGGCGGCCACGCCGGCCACGCTGTGGCGGGCCGCGGTACGCAGGGCGATCGTGCCGCCCATGGACAGTCCCGCGACATAGCAGTCATCAGTCCGGCCGGCCAGGTCCAGGTACGCCGTTTCAAAGCTCCTGTACCAGTCCTGCCAGCCCTGCCGGGCGAGGTCCCGCCAGTGGGTGCCGTGCCCGGGCAGAAGCGGTACCGATACGGCGAAGCCCTGGGCGGCGAGGTGGCGGGCCCACGGCAGGACGCTGAGCGGGCTGCCTGTGAAGCCGTGGCAGATGGCCACACCGGTCCGGGCGTTGGGGCCGTGGCCGGGGTAGCTGAAAGCGGCGGGCGCAGGGGGAGTGCTGCTTTCAGTCATGAGCCCATCGTGTCACCCTTAGCGCCAAAACTCACTAGAGTAAGGTGTCCATTGAAGCCTGGCCGGACCCGGTTCGGGCCGCAGGCCAGACGCCTTCCGGAGAGGTCACCGAGTGTTTTATTGGTTCATGAAGACGTTTGTCCTGGGGCCGGTACTCAGGCTGCTGTTCCGGCCCTGGGTCAAGGGCCTTGACAACGTCCCTGCTGAGGGCGCCGCGATCCTTGCCTCGAACCACCTCTCCTTCTCGGATTCCATCTTCATGCCTGTCATGGTGCCGCGGCCGGTCGCGTTCCTGGCGAAATCCGAGTACTTCACCGGCACCGGGATCAAGGGCAGGCTGACGGCAGCCTTCTTCCGGCTCACCAACCAGCTCCCCATGGACCGGTCCGGGGGCGCCGCGTCCGCGCAGTCGCTGAACGCCGGCATGGACGTGCTCAAGAAGGGTTCCCTCCTGGGCATCTACCCCGAGGGGACCCGCAGCCCCGACGGGCGCCTCTACCGCGGCAAGGTGGGGGTTGCGCGCCTTGCGCTGCAGGCCCGTGTTCCGGTCATCCCGGTGGCAATGATCGGAACGGACAAAGTCCAGCCGATCGGCAAGCGCGTGCCCAACATCCGCCGCATCGGCATGATCTTTGGCGAACCGCTCGACTTCAGCCGCTACTACGGCATGGAGGATGACCGGCTGATCCAGCGTTCAGTGACCGACGAGATCATGTATGAACTCATGCGCCTCTCCGGCCAGGAATACGTGGATGAGTACGCCGCCGTCGTAAAGCTCCGCCTGGCGGGCAAAGCGCAGGACGCGGCCCCGGACAAAACCCTTGCGGGCCCTGACGCGGTGCAGGATGCGGCCGCCGGCAATACCCCGAACGAAGCCCCAAACACGGCCCCTCCGGAAACCCCGAATGAAACCGCTGCCGGGAACGCGGGACCGGAGGTTCCCGGCCCCGCATGAGCGGGCCACGGGTGCCATATGACGGCGGCCGGGCTGTCAATGACAGGCAGGGCCCCCGAACCTTGATGGGACTACTATCCTTAGATAGTGACCGAGCTATCTGAGAAACCAGTTTCCCCGCTGACCAGCACCGCCCAGAGCGGAGCCGCCAACTATCCCGGACTGGACAACTGGCGGGAGCTCCCGGCCTCGCAGCAGCCCACCTGGTCGGACCCGGCTGTGTTCGAGGCGTCCGTCAAGGAACTTTCCGTCCTCCCGCCCCTCGTGTTCGCCGGCGAAGTGGACATTCTTCGCGAACGGCTCGCCGCCGCCGCGCAGGGCAAGGCGTTCCTGCTCCAGGGCGGCGACTGCGCCGAGACCTTCGAAGCCGCGACGGCGGACAGGATCAGCGCCCGCGTCCGGACCATCCTGCAGATGGCCGTTGTCCTGACCTACGGCGCGGCCATGCCCGTCATCAAGATGGGCCGCATGGCTGGCCAGTTCGCCAAGCCCCGCTCCTCCAACGATGAAACGCGCGAGGGCGTCACCCTGCCGGCCTACCGGGGCGACATCGTCAACGGCTACGATTTCACGCCCGAGTCCCGCGCCCACGACGCCGGCCGGATGCTCAAGGCCTACCACACCTCCGCTTCGACGCTGAACCTGATCCGCGCCTTCACCCAGGGCGGTTTCGCGGACCTCCGCCTGGTGCACCAGTGGAACAAGGGCTTCACCGAGAACCCGGCCCACGCCCGCTACGAGTCCCTGGCCCGGGACATCGACCGCGCCATCAAGTTCATGGCCTCCTGCGGTGCCGATTTCGAGGCCCTGAAGCGGGTGGAATTCTACGCGAGCCACGAGGCCCTGCTGCTGGACTACGAGCGCGCCCTGACCCGCATCGACTCGCGCACGGGGCTGCCCTACGACACCTCCGCGCACTTCCTCTGGATCGGGGAGCGGACCCGCGAGCTGGACCACGCACACGTCGACTTCCTCTCCCGCGTCCGCAACCCGATCGGCGTCAAGCTCGGCCCGTCGACCAGCGGCGACGACGCCCTGCGCCTGATCGACAAGCTGGATCCGAACCGGGAGCCCGGCCGGCTCACCTTCATCACCCGCATGGGTGCGGGCAACATCCGCGAGAAGCTGCCGGCGATCGTCGAGCGCGTCACCGCCTCCGGGGCCCAGGTCCTTTGGGTCACCGACCCCATGCACGGGAACACGGTCACCTCGCCCAACGGCTACAAGACCCGCAATTTCGACGACGTCATCGACGAAGTACGCGGATTCTTCGAAGTCCACCACGCGCTCGGCACCGTTCCCGGCGGCCTGCACGTGGAGATGACGGGTGACGACGTCGCCGAGTGCCTCGGCGGAGCCGACCCGATCGACCAGGAAGCCTTCCTGGACCGCTACGAGTCCGTCTGCGATCCGCGCTTGAACCACATGCAGTCGCTCGAGATGGCGTTCCTGGTGGCCGGGGCGCTCTCCAAGCGCTGACGCACTGATGAACAGAACGCGTCTGGCGGAACGCATTCCGGCAGAACGTTTCCCACAGAACGCATTCTGACAAAGAGCTCCGCCCGGCTACAGCAGCCGGGCGGAGCTTTCTTGTGCGACGGCAGGGGCCGGAGCGGGGTTCCGGTCAGACGACGGTGAGCGTGACGGTCGAGCCTTCCGGGGCCTTCGTGTCCACCGGATTCTGGTCCCGGACCGTGCCGAAGAAACCGCCGAGGATGTTATCGACCTGGACCTTGAAGCCGAGTTTCTCAAGGGCTTCCTGGGCCTCCGAGGCCTGCTTGCCGATGAAGCTGGGCACCTCGACGAGCTTCGGGCCCTTCGAGATGGTCAAGGTGACGGTGCCGCCCTTGGTCAGGTTGCCGGAGGCCGGGTCCTGCGCCAGCACCGCGCCCTCGGGGACATTCCTGTCATTGACTGCTTCCGGGGCCACCACGGCCTTCAGGCCTGCATCCTCAAGGGCCTTAACAGCGGTGTCCTGCGCCTGCCCACGGACATCCGGGACCGGGATGGGCTGCGGGCCCTTCGAGACGGTCAGGCCCACGGGCGTCCCGTGCCTGACCGGGTTGCCGCTGCGCGGAGCCTGGGCAAGGACGGTTCCGGCAGGCGCCTTCTCGTCGAATGTCTCGGTAATCGGGCCCAAAGCCATCTGGGCGCCGTTGAGCGTGGTCTTGGCCTCGTCCAGGCTCTTGCCGGCCAGCTCCGGCAGCGGGAACAGCTCCGGGCCCTTGGACACTGCCAGCGACACCGGCTGGAACTTGCGGATGACCTCCCCGGCGGTCGGCTCCGAGCCGACCACGAGCCCGGGCGAGACGTCGTCGTCGAAGACATCCTTCACGGTGGATTGGAAGCCGGCGGTGCGGAGCAGGTCCTGGGCCTCGGCAACGGTCTTGTTCGCCACCGGGGGAATCGTTCCCGGCGACCCCGGACCCATGCCGAAGAACCAGCCGGCGACGGCGGCGAGCAGCGCCGCGACGACGAGCAGGACGATCCACAGCAAGCCGCGGCGCCGGGGGTTGCCCTCGTGCAGGGTCCTGGTGGGCGTGGCGGCGGCGCGCTGGCGCGCCTTCTCCTCGTCCCGGTCCAGCTTGCGCTGGGCGCGTTTGCTGGGGGCAACCGCGCTCTCCGCCGGGCCGTCATACCCGGCGCCGTCGTAGGCCGCCTCGTCCGGGGTGGACAACGGTCCGTAGGCCGGACGCCGCGGGGCACCGGACATCACGGTGGTCGGGTTGCCGCTGGTGCGGGAAATCATCTCGGTGGGCCGGGCGAGGCTGCCGTATACCTCAGTCTGCAATTCCGTGGGCATTCCGGTGGGCGGCAGCACGTGGGCCGTTGCCTGTGCGTCCGACGCCGGACCGGTACCGCCTGGCGGCCGGGTTGGCGGTGCAGCGACGGCCGGCAGTGTGCTGCGGGCCGCGGGCGGCTGGAGGTCGAGTTCGGCGTCGGTGAGGTTGGTCCTGATGTGCCGGAGCTCGGACAACAGGGCGCTACCGTCGACGGGGCGCTTGTCCGGGTCCCGGTCCGTGCACCACTGGACGAGTTCGTCGATCTCCGCGGCCAGCCCGGGCACCTCCAGCGAAGGCGCTGCGACGGTGGAATTGACGTGCTGGTAGGCGACCTGGATGGGCACGTCGCCTTCGAACGGCTGCCGGCCCGTGATCATTTCGTAGAGCATGATCCCGACCGAATAGATGTCGCTGCGGGCATCTGCCTGTTTGCCCAGGACAAGTTCGGGGGAGATGTAGGCGACAGTCCCGATCAGGGCGCCCGTGCTGGTGGACGTCGAGATAGCGCGTGCCAGGCCGAAGTCGCCAAGCTTGATCCGCCCGTCGTCGGCGATCAGGACATTTTCGGGCTTGATGTCCCGGTGGATCATTCCGGCGGCGTGCGCGGCGCCGAGGCCTTCGACGACCGGATCGATCAGCGCCAGGGCCAGCCGCGGCGACAGGGCGCCCTTGTCATTGAGGACATCCCGCAGCGTGTGGCCCTTGATGAATTCCATCACCAGATATGCGAGCCGGCCGTCTTCGCCCTGGTCCAGGACGCCCACGACGTGCGGGTGGGAGAGCCGGGCGGCAGCCTTGGCTTCGCGGCCCAGCCGATCGAGGAACTGCGGGTCGTCGGCCAGATGGGGATGGAGTACCTTCAGCGCGACATCACGCTCAAGGCGCTGGTCCGTGGCGAGGTACACGGTGGACATCCCGCCGCGGGCAAGCCTGGATTGAACCTTGTAGCGGTTGTCCACCAGGTTCCCTACGAGAGCATCCGACACGTATTCCTGCACCTTACAATCGTAGTCGCTGGACAGAAACGGGCCCGAATCAACATGCGATCCGGGCCCGTAGCGTCACGCTCCGCCGAAAGGGAGCCTGTGCTGGAGTCTGTAGTTGGCCGAACGGCCGGGGTTAGCCGAACAGCTGCCGGTTGGCCTTGATGGCGGCGACGTAGCCCTTGGTGTCCTCGAACATGCCGTTCTGGCTCACCGAGTACTGGCCCTGGTAGTAGCCGGCGATTGCGGTGTCCACATCCGGGCTCGTGCGGACCAACTGGCGGATGATCGCGATGCCTGCCGTGGCGTTGTCGTACGGATCGAGCAGGTTCAGCTTGCGTCCCACCAGATCGGAAGCCCATTCGCCGGAGGACGGGATGACCTGCATGGTGCCGATCGCATTGGCCGGTGACACGGCACGCTGGTCGAACCCGGATTCCTGGAAGGCAAAAGCCAGTGCAAGGCTGGCGTCCACGCCCATGCGCCGGGCCGTGTCCGCCACGATCGACTTCATCTGCTGGCGGGTGGGCACCGGGGAGGCGTTGAGCAGCGCCTTGTTCTGGTTGGCCGAGCTGACCACCGCGGCCGGGTAGCTGAACCCGAGGAACGTGCTGGGCACGAGGGGCGTGGTGGTGGCAGGCGTGCTCGATGCCGGTGCGATGGTCGACGCGCCGGGGATGACGAGCTTCTGGCCGGGGTAGATGATGCTCGACATTGTCAGCCGGTTGGCCGACAGGACGTCCGAGAGCCTGACACCGTTGCGGGCCGCGATGCCGGAGAGGGTGTCGCCGGCCTTGATGGTGTAGGAGCCGGAACTGGCCGGCGCGGGCGCCGACGGCTTGGGTGCGGCGGCCGTCACGGGTGCGGAGGTGGCCGGCGTGCTGGAACCGCCGCCGACCTTGACCTTCTGGCCGGGATAGATCACGGAGCTCATCCCGAGCCCGTTCCACTTGAAGATCTCGGAAAGACCAACGCCGTGGCGGGTGGCGATGGCGCTCAGGGTGTCGCCGGACTTGACGACGTACACGCTGCCGCCGCCCGAGGCGGGCGTTGTCGGCGTCGATTTCGCCGGTGCGGACGGTTTGGGCGCTGCCGGCGCCGAGCCCGTGAGCTTGATCTTCTGCCCCGGGTAGATGATCGTGTTCGCCTGCAGGTTGTTCAGCTTGAGCACGGCAAACGTGTCCAGGCCGTAGCGGCCGGCAATGGCACTGATGGTGTCGCCGCGGGCGATCGTGTAGACGGCCGGAGCCGCCGGCTGCGCGGGCCGCAAGGCGCTCGGCAGCGTCACCGGGACGGAGGCGGCCGGGATCACTGCCGCCTTCAGGGATGTCGCCGCGTCAGCCTTCGCCTGGGCACGCATGGCGGCCGCGAGGGTTGCCGGGACCGAGCGCACCCGCGATTCGGCTGCGGCAGGCTGGGCGATCGCCAGGGAGGAAAGCACGACGGCGGGAAGCGCCGCCGTCGTCGCCGCGATGAGCGGCAGGCTGCGCCCCGGACGGAGCTGTGGCGAACGTGAGGTTGTCATTGGAAAGATCCTCTTCTCAGCGGCAACGCTGCGGTCAGGCCGGTAGAACTGGTGTTACCAGTGTGACAAAAGTTATTTTTGTTACAAATGTGATCTATGTGAATCTCTCATGAATTGGCAATTAGCACAAGAACCGTTTGACATTCCGCAAACCCGTTTCCGGTGGAGTGTCGCCCGAAAGTCGTTCCATGGGAGTCCCTGGTGAAGCCTGGCGGCATTCCGGCGCGGCGGGACCGGCCATGGCCGCAGCGTGAATTCTGCGGATGCCGACTAGGCGGCGGGGCACCGCCCGTGGCAATCTTTATGCGTGAGTAATGTAGAAAGCCTCGTGGGCGAATGGCTGCCCCTGCCCGATGTCGCACAGCTTCTGAACGTATCTATCACCAAGGTCCATGCATTGCTGGACGAGCGTGCGCTGGCGGCCGTGAGAATCGGCGACCGGCGCATCCGGTCCGTACCTGCGGCTTTCATCCAGGACGGGCATGCGGTGGAGAGCCTGAAAGGCACCATTGTTGTTCTCTCAGACGCCGGATACTCGGATGAGGAACTGATCAACTGGCTCTTTACGCCGGACGATTCCCTCCGCGGCCGGCCCATTGACGCCCTGCGGGAAGGTCGCAAGACCGAAATTCGCCGCAGGGCACAATCACTGGCCTGGTAAAAGCACACCGGCAGCAACTGCGCCGGCAGCATCCCCCGGACGTGCCATCACGGGCCGTGCACAGCGCAAGCGCAGTGCACGGCCCGCCGCGTTTCAAGGCACCTTTTAAAAGGCGTTACCGGTTAAAAGGCGTTACCGCCGTGAGGACAGGGTTAAGCCGCGCGGCTGACCGTGGCTTCTGCCAGCCTGCGGAGCGCGGTTTTGGGCAGCTCCTGAAGCGGCAACAGGTCCAGGGCGGCGAAGGCGGCCTTGCCGAACTCCTCGATGAGCACTTCCGTGGCCTGGAGTGCGCCGCAGTCCACGATGATCCGCCGGATCTCCTCGATGTCCGCATCGCCGAGATCGGGGCTGCCCAGCTTGGCGTCGATGAACTCTGATTCGGCCGCCGAGGCCTGGTCCAGGGCGAAGGCCACCAGGACCGTGCGCTTGCCCTCACGGAGATCGTCCCCGGCAGGTTTGCCGGTGGTGACGGGGTCACCGAAGACGCCAAGGACATCGTCCCGCAGTTGGAACGCCTCGCCGAGCGGCAGGGCGAAGGCGGAATAGCCGCGCAGCAGCTCGTCGCCGGCGCCGGCCAGGGCGCCGCCGAGGGCGAGCGGGTGTTCGGTGGAGTATTTGGCCGACTTGAACCGGATGATGGACTGGGCCCGGCTGACGGCCCCGGCACGGTCCCGCCGGGGCCCGGCGACCTCTTCCAGGATGTCGAGGTACTGCCCGGCCATGACTTCTGCGCGCATGAGGTTGAAGATCAGCCGTGCCGGGCTGCCGGAGGCGGCACGGTGTCCGATCTCCGTGAACGATTCCTCGCTGAAGGACAGGCAGAGATCCCCGGTCAGGATCGCTGCCGCGTGGCCGAACCGCTCGCTGTCCAGCGCCCAGCCCTGGGCCTCGTGCAGTTCAATGAACCTGCGGTGGACGCTGGGTCCGCCCCGGCGGGTGTCCGAGCGGTCAATGATGTCATCGTGGATCAGGGCCGCGGCCTGGAACAGCTCCAGGGCCGAGCCGGCCGTGACCACCTCGGCCGCGCCGGCTTCTCCGCCGGCGCCGCGCCATCCCCAGTAGCACATGAGCGCCCGCAGGCGCTTTCCGCCCGTGACCAGGTTTGAGATCGAGCCCATGAGCGGATCGATGTCCTGGGAGATCGAGGCCATGATGGCCTGGCGGCTGGTCAGGAACTCGGTGAGCTTGCCGGCGACGGCGGCCACGTAATCCGCCTGCTCGAGCCGTAGCTGTTCGGCGAGACTCACTTGACGGACTCGGCAGCGACGTTCGCACCGATCGTGAACGTGGACACCCCTGTTGTCTGCATGACGGAGATGTTCACGGTTTCGTTGTCCCCGCGCAGGAAGTCCTTGGACGGCAGGGCGCCGACGGTTTCCCCGGGTACGGGCTTGAAGCCCTGCGCCTGCAGCCCCTTGGCGTAGAAAGCCAGGACATCGGCGGCCGGGGCGGTGATGCTGCCGACCAGTGCCGCGGTTGCCGGCACCGTGGTTTTGTCGAAGCTGCTGGAGACCACCTGGGCTCCGGGCATCAGCGGCAGGAGTTTCTGCGGGAAGCCGGGCACGAGGGCGCCGACCGTGGCTGACGTGCCGGGCTCCGCGGAAGGGCTGGGGGGAGCGGTGGTGGAGGACTGCGCAGAGGCGTCCGGGGTCGACGCCGGCGACGCCGCCGGGCTCCCGGTGCCGGCAGGCGTGCATGCGGCCAAGGCCAATAGCGCGCCAGCCGCCGCGATGGCGGCTGCGGCACGTTTGCGCTGTCCAAATACCTTCACAGGGACTTTCCTCCTGGGGTTGAAGCGGAATCAGCCTCCAGTTTAGTCAGTCCCCGGGCATAGGATTGAAGACGTGGGGCCGGACGCAGAGAATCAGCAGGGAGCGCAGAGGAATATGCACCCCAACGGGCCCTCGAATGCGCAGCCCCAGATCCAGCCCGCCGGCAGCCTGGGCGGGGAGTCCCTGCTGGAACTGCGGCGCAGCAGCATCATGCACGTGGACATGGACGCCTTCTTTGTCTCCGTGGAGTTGCGCAGCCGGCCCGAGCTTAAGGGAAAGCCCGTGATTGTGGGCTACCCCGCGGACCGCTCCGTGGTGCTCTCCGCGTCCTATGAGGCCCGCGCCTTCGGCGTCAGATCGGCGATGCCCATGGTGGTGGCGGCGCGGATGTGCCCCTCGGCTGTCATCATCGAGCCCCGCCACAAGCTGTACTACGAAGTGTCCGGCCAGATCATGGCAATCTTTGGTTCCATCACCGACCTCGTCGAGCCGCTCAGCGTGGATGAGGCGTTCCTGGACGTCGGGGGAGCCATCCGGAGGCTCGGGCCGCCACGGGAGATTGGCGAACTCATCCGGGCCCGCGTGTTCCGGGAGCTGGGCATTACGGCATCAGTGGGCATCGCCGCCAGCAAGTTTGTGGCCAAGATCGCGTCCACCCGCTGCAAACCGGACGGACTGCTGCTGATCCGGCCGGAGGAAACCGTCCCCTACCTGCACAGCCTTCCCGTCAGTGCGCTCTGGGGAGTCGGCGGCAAGACCGTGGAGGTGCTGGCCCGCCGGGGCATCAGGACGGTGGCGGACGTCGCCGCGTCGCCGCTGCCCTCGCTGCGCAAGCTGCTGGGCGCATCGGGGGAGCATGTCTACCGGCTCTCCTGGGGCATCGATCCGCGGCCCGTGACGCCGGTCCGCCTGGAAAAGAGCATTGGTGCCGAGGAGACGTTCGCCACTGACACCGCGGATGACGCGCTGCTTCACAGGGAGCTGCTGCGCCTTTCGCACCGGACGGCGGAGCGCCTCCGCAGTGCCGGCATGCACGCCCGTACCGTGGCGCTCAAGCTGCGCTACGCCGACTTTTCCACTATTACCCGCAGCCGCACCGTGAGCACACCGATCGACAGCGCCCAACTCCTGTACGCGGTGGCAGTGCAGCTCCTGGAATCGGTGGGTGAGCGGCCCATGACGGTCCGGCTGGTCGGCATCCGCGCCGAGCAGCTGGAAGAGGCCGCCGATGCCCCGCTTCAGCTCAGTCTTGACCGCCGGGACGACAACTGGCGGGCCGCCGAACAAGCCCTCGATGCTGTCACCCGGAAGTTCGGCAACAAGTCAGTCCTTCCGGCCCGGCTCCTGGATTCCGGGGGCGCCACCGAGTAAGCCCGGCAGGAACCCCGGCGGGCCGCCCGTTCCCAAGGGTTCCGGCGGCGAAAGGGCCTTAAGACTGTCTTTCAGAACAGGCCGCAACAATCTATCCTTATTAATACCTAGGTTTAGGACTACTGGATCGACCGTTCGGGCGACCTGGCCAGCTAAGACCGGCGCGGGAGAGCTGAATTGACCCCCTTTTCACCAATGGCGGTGACGGGGGAACCACTTCGGAATCCCGGGCGTTAGGGAATTAGGGCAATGGCCACGTCATGCCCGGACGTTGGCAGACTTGAGGAGGTCGTGATGCCGCTCTCGGAACACGAACAGAAGTTGCTGGAGCAACTTGAGAAGCAGCTGCATGAGGACGACCCAAAGTTTGCAAGCTCAATGGGATCGGTCCCCGGACGCTCATGGTCCACCCGCCACCTTGTCATCGGCGTGCTCGCGACTCTCGCGGGCGTGCTGCTGTTATTGGTCGGGGTGTCGATGCAGAACATCTTTGTCGGGGTCCTCGGCTTTGTTGTGATGGGCGCCGGCGTCTATTTCGCCACGATGCGCAGTTCTGCGGTCGGCAAGGCCAGGGCAGCCGGCGGACGAAAGCAGGGCAAGCCCAGGAGCTCGTTCATGAGCAACCTCGAGCAGCGCTGGGACGAACGGCACGGGGGCGAGTCCTAAACCGCTCAGTGACGGCCCCGTAAAGTCCTCCACTTCCCGCCACCGGTCCGCCGGGGAGCGGCGCGAGACCCGCTTCGGCGGGTCTTTCGCCATTTAACGCGGCAATTTCCGGCACCTTTGCTGCAGCCTTGCGGGAATTTGGCTTCGATGGCGCCGCAAAAGGGTCAACCGCGCCGAATTATTCGCTCCCGCGCCGGTGCGCACCATCAATCGGTGCGGGTCAGGAGGCAAGCAGGCAAAAATCGCTCCACTTTCCCCCATCAGTCCCGATTCCCTGCAAATGCTGGGAAGAAGGGGGATAAACATCCGCAGAATTGTCCAAACATCCCGGGCGTGTCGTTGACTGTGGAGCGATGTGGAGTAATGTGGAGGACGTAAGAGGGTAGTGGCAGCACAGGGGACGTTGGACTTCCTAAAACAGACAGGCGGTGGGCCGTGTTTCTCGGCACACATTCGCCGCGTCTGGATGAAAAAGGTCGAATTATCCTCCCCGCGAAGTTCCGAGAGGAACTTGCCAGCGGGCTGGTTCTCACAAGGGGCCAGGAGCGTTGCATCTACGTCTTCAGTGAGGCGGAATTCGGCCGGGTTCACGAGCAGATGCGGGAGGCTCCAATTTCCTCCAAGCAGGCACGTGACTACATCCGTGTTTTCCTCTCTGGAGCCTCGGACGAGGTACCTGACAAGCAGGGGCGCGTGACGATTCCGCCGGCGCTCCGGGAGTATGCAGGTCTTGGCCGGGAACTCGCCGTCATTGGCGCAGGATCCCGGGCAGAGATCTGGGACGCCCAAGCCTGGAATGAGTACCTGGCCGAAAAGGAAACCGCCTTCTCGGAAACAGACGACGCCATCCCGGGGATTCTCTGAACCCCCACTGATCCACCAGCAAACAACGTTCCTTGATCGAGATCTCCAGCCGCCCATCCGGTTGTTGTCCTGGCTCACTTCCCCGGAGCCAGGCCGGCGCAGGATAGGCGCGGATGGGGATCTGGACCAAGGAACGTTGCGTAAGAGCAGTACCAAGCAAAGCGCAACCAGCAAAGCTCAACCAGCCAAGCTCAAAACAAACAAGGCCAACGAAAGGACGAAGGCATGACGGATCCCGACCAGGCGAAGCCGACGTCCGAACGCCATGTACCGGTCCTCAAGGACCGGTGCATCAATTTGTTGGCCCCCGGCATCGAGGCCGCACTGAGCCGCGGCGAGACCCCCGTGGTGATCGACGCGACGCTCGGCATGGGCGGACACTCCGAGGCCCTCCTGCAGCGCTTCCCGGACCTTCACCTGATCGGCATCGACCGCGACGAGGAAGCCCTGGCACTGGCGGGGGCCAGGCTGGCGCCCTTCGAGAACCGGACCGACCTCGTTCACGCCGTCTACGACGAAATCCCGGACGTCCTCGAAGACCTGGGCTTCACCGAAGTCCATGGTGTGCTCATGGACCTCGGCGTATCGTCGCTCCAGCTGGACGAGCGGGAGCGCGGCTTCGCCTACTCCTTCGACGCGCCCCTGGACATGCGGATGGACACCAGCCGGGGCCAGACGGCCGCCGACGTCGTCAATAACTACAGCGAAGAAGAACTCGTCCGGATCATCCGGAAGTGGGGCGAAGAGAAGTTCGCCGGCCGCATCGCGAACAGGATCGTGGCCGCGCGCGCCGAACAGCCCTTCACCACCACCGGCGAACTGGTCGACCAGATCCGGGCCGTGGTGCCCGCCGGTGCCGCCAAATCCGGCGGCCACCCCGCGAAGCGCACTTTCCAGGCGCTCCGGATCGAGGTCAACGAGGAACTGGACGTCCTCGAGCGCGCCATCCCGGCAGCGATCGAGGCCATCGCCCTCGGCGGCCGCGTGGTGGTCATGTCCTACCACTCCCTGGAAGACAAGATCGTCAAGGGCTTCTTCCAGGCCGGATCGAAGTCCTCGGCGCCGCTCGGCTTCCCGGTCGAGCTCGAAGAGCACAAAGCCGAACTCAAAACCCTGACAAAGGGCACCGAGGTACCCACCGCCGCTGAAATCGCCGAAAACCCCCGCGCAGCTTCCGCCCGGCTGCGCGCCGTCGAACGCATCAAAGCCAGGAGAGCCGCATGAGCACCGCCGCCGTCAACAGCTACCCCGTTGCCCAGGGCGCCACTGCCCGTGCCCTGCCCGGCCTCCGCCCCGGCCTTGACCAGCCCCGCAAGGCACGCACTCCGCTGTCGGTGGTCCGCTCGGTGCCCCGCAAGCGCCGCGCACCGTTCGTGGTGCTCTGCTTCGGGCTCCTGGCGATTGCCCTTATGGCCGTGCTGGTCCTTAACATCTCCGTCTCCTCCGCCCAGTACCAGCTGGTCCAGCTCCGCAGTGAACAGACCACACTGACCAAGCAGAACCAGGACCTCACCCAGCAGGTGCAGAACTTCGACGCCCCGCAGAACCTGGCGGCCAAGGCCACGGAGCTGGGCATGGTGGCTTCGGTCGCCAAGGGCCAGATCGACCTCTCGACCCTCAATGTCACCGGCAAAGCCAAGCCGGCCGTCAAGGGTGATGCCCCGGGCGCCGTCATCGCCGCACCGGCCGTCGCCGGGCAGCTCACGGTGGTCCCGCCGGCCACGGAGAACGAACCTCTCGCCCAGCGCAAGGCGCCGGCCACTGAGAACGAGCCTCTCGCCCAGCGCAAGGCCGCAGACACCAAACCGGCGGACACAGACAAGGCGCCGGGAGCTGTGAAGCCCGCAC
The DNA here is from genome assembly GCF_000520575.1 of Arthrobacter sp. I3. NCBI lineage: Bacteria > Bacillati > Actinomycetota > Actinomycetes > Micrococcales > Micrococcaceae > Arthrobacter > Arthrobacter sp. I3. The sequence goes on along the minus strand of NZ_KI914910.1, from coordinate 45,556 downwards.
CC
>NZ_KI914910.1:37381-45454 GCF_000520575.1 Arthrobacter sp. I3 | reverse complement strand
GGCGGCTCGGTTCCCGCCCCCGCACAGAAGACGCCGGGGCAGTAACGTTCACTGACCACCAGCAAGGCAAGCAGCAAGGACTCACCGTGGCGAAGAACTCCGGCAGGGCAAGCAAGGCGAAAGCCCCAAACCCCACCCGGCGGCTCCGCATGGGGCTGGGCATCATGCTGGCGCTCCTGCTGGTGGTCGGCGGCAAGCTGTTCATGGTCCAGGGCCTGGACATCGGGGGACTGGCTGAGGCCGCCCTCAACAACCGGCTCACGCCCACCGTGCTGCCTGCGGAGCGCGGCAGCATCCTTGATTCCTCCGGCGCGGTCCTGGCCAGCAGCGTCATCCGCTACAACGTCGTGGTGGACCAGACAGTCAACACCAAGACCGAATCCTTCCGCCGGTTCGAGACCATCAACGGCAAGGACGAACTCGTCAAGGTCACCCGGGACCAGGGCATCTCCGAACTCGCCGCAGTGCTCGGCATGGACCGCGGCACCCTCCGCGATGCCCTGACAGGAACCCAGCGCTACTACATCGTGGCCAAGGACCTGAAACCGGACGTCGAGGACAAGGTGTCCAAGCTGCAGATTCCCGGCATCGTCACCGAAGGCACCAGCAAGCGGGTGTACCCCAACGGCTCCGTGGCCGGCGGAATCGTGGGTTTCCTCAAGGACGGCAGCACCGGACAGGCGGGCCTCGAACAGACCCAGGACGAGGTTCTCAAAGGCACACCGGGCAAGCGGCTGTTTGAAATCGGCGCCGACGGACTGCGCATCCCGGTGGGCGTGGACCAATTGACGCCGGCGGTGAACGGCAAGGACATCAAACTCACGCTGAACTCGGACCTGCAGTACTTTTCCCAGCAGGCGATCCAAAGCCAGAAGGACAAGCTCAGCGCCGAGTGGGGTGTGATTGTGGTCCAGGACGCCAAGACCGGAAACATCGTCGCCATGGCCGATACCGACTCCCCGGATCCGAACGACCCCGGCAAGGTTGCCGCCGAGGACCGCGGGGTCCGGGCAGTCACCGCCGCCTACGAGCCCGGCTCGGTGGAGAAGATGATCACGGCCGCAGCGGCGATCCAGGAAGGGAAGTCCAGCCCGCTGGACAGGTTCACCATTCCACCGACCTACACCGTGGACGGGCAGACCTTCAGCGACGCGTTCGAACACGGCACCGAGCAGCGGACGCTGGCGGGCATTGTCGGCTACTCCATGAACACCGGCACAGTCATGGTGGGCCAGCGACTGAGCAAGGAACAGCGTTATGACTGGCTGCGGAAGTTCGGCATCGGCGAGGCCCCCGACATCGGTCTGCCGGCCGAATCCAAGGGCATCCTGACCCCGGCCGACCAGTGGGACGGGCGCCAGCAGTACACAGTGCTCTTCGGCCAGGGCGTCGCCCAAACCACCCTCCAGACCGTCCGGGCCTACCAGAGCATCGCCAACGACGGCGTGATGCTCCAGCCCCGGCTGATCGACAGCTACATCAACCCGGACGGCGCCGAGGAAAAAGTCCCGGCCAAGGCCCCGCAGCAGGTCGTCTCCAAGGAGACCGCAAAACAGGTCCGCGACATCCTTGAGAGCGCCGTAACCGAGGGTGAGATCAAAGAGGCTGCGATCGACGGGTACCGGGTGGGCGCCAAGACCGGCACATCCGAATCGCCCTGCGACGACGGCAAATCAGGGTTCTGCGGCTATACAGCCTCCATCATCGGAATGGCGCCCATGGACGATCCGCGGTTTATTGTTGAGGTGGTCCTGCAACGGCCCAAGGGAAGCATCTTCGGAATCACCAACGGACCGGTGTTCCGTTCGGTGATGAGCCAGACGCTGCGCACATTCAACGTCCAGCCCTCCACCGGCGAACCCGCGCGGCTGCCGCAGTACGCCAAGTAGCGCCTGTTCCACCTGGCACCCGGAAGTCACCAGCCGACGCCACACCCATTGCCTGCGCGCCGGAGCATTTCCGCGTGCGCAGGTCCCGATCTACCAGTGCCCGATTCATTCAGTGCCAGATTTTTTCAGTGCCCGATTAGTTCAGTGCCCGATCCACTAGCACCACAACGGAGATCCACTTGTCAGAGCTCACCGACCCCGATGCTTCCGCGCCGTCCGGCCATGACTCCACCCAGGGCTTCCGGCCCACTGCGGTTGCCGCAGTGCCGCTGGCAGCTATTGGCGCGGCGATCGGCGTGGCCGTTCCCGGTGCGTCCGGCTCCGTCCAGGTCACCGGGATCTCCCTGAACTCCCGGTCGGTCCGCCCGGGAGACCTGTACGTGGCCCTGCCGGGCGCCACACGGCACGGGGCCGACTTCGTGTCCCAGGCCGTCGACGCCGGCGCCGTGGCGGTCCTGACAGACGACGCCGGGGCGCGCCTGCTGGCCCTGGGCCATGACATCGCCGTCCCGGTGCTGCTGGCCCACGAGCCGCGCAACGTGGTCGGCCGGCTGTCCGCGCTCATCTACCAGAGCAGGCCCGACGGCGCCGGGGCACCGGCCCTCTTCGGGGTGACAGGCACCAACGGCAAGACCACCACCACCTATTTCATCAATGCCCTGCTGCGGGCGCTGGGCAAGCGGACCGGGCTGATCGGGACAATTGAGATCCTGGCCGGCGGGGAGCCGATCCCGAGCCTGCTGACCACGCCCGAATCCACGGATGTGCACGCCCTGCTGGCGCTCATGCGCGAACGCGGGCTCGATGCCGCCTCCATGGAGGTTTCCTCGCACGCCGTGTCCTTCCACCGCGTCGACGGCGTGGTGTTCGACGTCGCCGGCTTCACGAACCTCACCCAGGACCACCTGGACCTGCACGGGACCATGGAGGAATACTTCCAGACCAAAGCCCGGCTGTTCACGCCGGAACGCGCCCGCGCCGCCGTCGTGACCATCGATGACGACTGGGGCCGCAAGCTCGCGGCCACCGCCGAAATCCCGGTCACGACCCTGGCCACGGCCGGGGCCGACGGCGCCGGGCCGGCTGACGCCGACGGGACCGCGGACTGGACCGTTGCCCGGACTGCTCCGCGGGGCCTCGGCTCCGACTTCGTCCTCCGGCACCGCGACGGCGCCGAGCTGCGCGTCCACACGGGCCTCCCGGGCGGCTTCAACGTCGCCAACGCCGCGCTGGCCACAGTGATGGTCCTCGCCGGCGGCCACGAGCCGGCCGCGGTGCAGGCCGCCCTCGACGCCGCGGATCCCTTCACCGTCGCCGTGCCCGGCCGGATGCAGCTCGTATCCACGGCACCGGCCGCCGTGGTGGACTTCGCGCACAACCCCGACGCCCTGGCCCGTGCCCTCGAAGCCGTCCGGTCCCCGGAACCCGGATCCAAAGTGATCATCGTTTTCGGCGCCACCGGCCAGCGGGACCAGGGCAAACGCCCCGCGATGGGGGCCATCGCGGCGCGGCTGGCGGACACCGTGATTGTCAGCGACGACGATCCCCACGACGAGGACGCGGCGGCCATCCGCGCGGACGTCCTTGCCGGGGCCCTGGCGGCCAAGGACGACGAAGGCCTGGACTGCACAGTCCTGGAAGTCTTCCCGCGCGACGCCGCCATCCTGAAGGCCGTGGAGCTCGCCGGAGCCGGGGACACCATCCTGGTAGCCGGGCGCGGGCACGAGGTCTGGCAGGAAGTCAAGGGAGTCAACCTGGCACTGGATGACCGGGTGGAGCTTCGGAACGCCTTGACAGCACGGGGATTCACCGTTCTCGAAGACCACCGGATAGAGTCCTAAACCGAGATGATTGCATTTACAGCGGCGGAAATCGCCGACATAACCAACGGCCGGCTCGCCGCGGAACCGGGAATTACCCCCGCCTCCGTGGTGACCGACTCCCGCGAGGCCACGGCGGGTTCCCTCTATGTGGCCAAACCGGGGGAGAACGCCGACGGACACGACTTCGTCGGCGCAGCCTTTGACCGGGGCGCCGTATTGGCGCTCGTGGAGCGCGAAGTGGCCGACGCCGCCGGAACGGACTATCCCGCCGTCGTCGTTGAGGACGCTGTCCTCGCCATGGGCGCGCTGGCCGCCGAAGCCGTCCGCCGGATCCGCGCCAGCCGCGCCGCGGCCGGCGCCGCTTTCACCGTGGTCGGCATCACCGGCTCCGCCGGCAAAACCACCACGAAGGACCTGCTCGCCGGAATCTTCACGGCCGCCGGCGCCGAAGGTGCCACAGTTGCACCGCAAGGGTCCTACAACGGCGAGATCGGCGTGCCGCTCACAGTCTTCAAAGCCGACTTCGACACCCGCTACCTCGTCATCGAGATGGGCGCCACGGGCATCGGCCACATCCAATACCTCGCGGACATGGTCCGGCCGGAGATCGGCGTCGTCCTCGGCGTCGGCTCCGCCCACGCCGGCGAGTTCGGCGGCGTCGAGAACATCGCGGTCGCCAAGGGCGAACTCGTGGAGGCGCTCCCGGCCGCGGGCACCGCCGTGCTGAACCTGGACGACTCCCGCGTCGCCGCGATGGCCACCCGGACCCGGGCCCGCGTGCTCGGCTACACCTCACGCGCGGCCACCACCGGCCAGGACAGCACCATCCAGACCGACGTGGCCCAAGCCGATGTGGTGAGGGCCGCGGATGTGGAACTGAACGCCGACGGCCACCCCGAGTTTGAGCTCTACCTGCCCGCCGACGTGACGGACGGGAAAGCAGAGCAAGGACCAACCCGGCACCACGTCGCCGCCAAGCTGATCGGCGCCCATCACATGGCCAACCTCCTCGCGGCCGCGGCCGCGGCGCACGCGGCCGGCATCCCCGGCGCGCAGATCGCGGCCTCGCTCAGCGCGCAGACCGCCGCCAGCCGCTGGCGGATGGAGCGCACGGAGCGTCCCGACGGCGTGACCGTCATCAACGATGCCTATAACGCCAACCCGGAGTCCATGCGGGCAGCACTGCGGACGCTGGCCGAACTGGGCCGCGGCCGCCGCACCTGGGCGGTCCTGGGCGCCATGCTGGAACTGGGCCCGGATTCCATCCGCGAGCACATGGCAGTCGGCACCCAGGTGGTGCGGCTGAACATCTCCCGGCTCGTCGTGGTGGGCCGGGAGGCGCGGTCGCTGTATGTCTCCGCCGTCAACGAAGGCTCCTGGGGCGACGAATGCGTTTTCGCCGAGACGGCGGACGAGGCCTACGAGCTTCTCCAAGCCGAGCTCCAGCCGGGCGACCTGGTCCTGTTCAAGTCTTCGAACGGCATCGGGCTGCGCCACTTGGGGGATCGGATAGCATTACCCCCACATGCCACCCAAGACTCTCCCGAGCGACCTGCTGAGGGAACTGCCGCAACCGCCACAGAAGGGAGTGCACAGCTGTGATTGCACTGCTGATGGGCGCCGGAATGGCGCTGCTCCTCGCGTTTGTGGGCACCCCGCTGTTCATCCGGTTCCTGGTCCGCAAGGGCTACGGACAATTCATCCGGGACGACGGACCCACCTCCCACCACACCAAGCGGGGCACGCCCACAATGGGCGGCACCGTTGTGGTCGTCGCGGTCCTGGTCAGCTACGGGCTCACGCACCTGATCATGTGGATGATGAACCCGCACTCACCGGGGCCAAGCGCCTCCGGGCTTCTCCTGCTCTTCCTCATGGTGGGCATGGGCCTGGTCGGATTCCTGGATGACTTCATCAAGATCTCCAAGCAGCGCAGCCTGGGCCTGGACGCCAAGGCCAAGCTGATCCTCCAGGGCGCCGTTGGCATCATCTTTGCCGTACTGGCGCTGAACTTCCCGAACGCCGCGGGCCTGACCCCGGCGTCCACCCAGATCTCGCTGGTGCGCGATATTCCGTGGCTTAACCTCGCGTTCGCCGGAACCGTGCTCGGCGCCATCTTGTTCGTGCTGTGGTCCAACCTGATCGTCACGGCCGCGACCAACGGCGTGAACCTCACCGACGGCCTCGATGGCCTGGCCGCCGGCGCTTCGGTCATGGTTTTCGGGGCCTACACGCTCATGGGCATCTGGCAAAGCAACCAGGCCTGCGGATCCCCGCGGCAGGCCGGCAGCGGCTGCTACTCGGTCCGCGACCCCCTGGACCTGGCCCTGCTGGCCGCCATCCTGAGCGCGGCGATGGTCGGGTTCCTGTGGTGGAACACCTCGCCCGCGAAGATCTTCATGGGCGACACCGGCTCCCTTGCCATCGGCGGCGCCGTCGCAGCCTTCGCTATCCTGTCCCGCACCGAACTGCTGCTGGCCTTCATCGGCGGGCTCTTCGTCCTCATCACGCTCTCGGTCATCATCCAGGTGGGCTACTTCAAAATCACCAAGGGCAAACGGTTCTTCAAGATGGCACCGCTCCAGCACCACTTCGAACTCAAGGGCTGGGCCGAAGTCACGGTGGTGGTCCGGTTCTGGATCCTGTCCGGGTTGTTTGTCGCCGCCGGCCTGGGCATCTTCTACGCCGAATGGGTGGTGCTGCTGTGACCGGTCCCATCCCCGCCCCGCTCACCACCTCGCCCCGGCTGCAAGGACTCACCACCTGGGATTCCGACTGGGCCGGCCTGCGCGTCGTGGTCACCGGCATCGGCGTCTCCGGCTTCGCCGCCGCCGACACCCTCATTGAACTCGGCGCCCGCGTGGTGGTGGTAGATGCCGCCACCAGCGCCAAGGCGCTGGCCCAGGCCGACACACTCCGGATCGTCGGCGCCGTGGACGTCCTGCTGGGCGAGGAAGCGGTGGAGTCCGTTCCGAAGATCGACGGGCAGAAGCCGGACCTGGTGGTCACGTCCCCGGGCTGGCGCCCGGACCAGGCACTGCTCGCCGCAGCGGCGCGGGCGCACATTCCGGTGTGGGGCGACGTCGAGCTCGCCTGGCGGCTCCGCGAACGCGAGGGCCGCAAGACCGCCGACTGGCTGGCCATCACCGGCACCAACGGCAAGACCACCACGGTCGGCCTGACCGAATCCATGCTCCAGGCCGCCGGCCTGAAAGCGATCGCCGTAGGCAACGTCGGAACCCCGATCCTGGACGCCCTGCGCGATCCCGTGGACTACGACGCCTTCGCGGTGGAACTGTCCAGTTTCCAGCTGCACTGGAGCCACTCGGTGTCACCCGTGGCCAGCGTGTGCCTCAACGTCGCTGAAGACCACGTGGACTGGCACGGCTCCTACGCCTCCTACCTCGCCGACAAAGCCAAGGTCTACGCGAACACGCAGAAGGCCTGCATCTACAACGCCGAGCAGATCGAGACCGAACGCATGGTCGAGGACGCGGACGTGGTTGAAGGCTGCCGGGCCGTGGGATTCACCACACTGACCCCGGCCATCAGCATGCTCGGCGTCGTGGAAGGGCTGCTGGTTGACCGGGCGTTCATCGCCGAACGCAAGGACAGCGCGGCCGAACTCGCCTCGATCGCCGACCTCGGACCGGTGGCGCCGCGCCACATGGTGGCCAACGCGCTGGCAGCCGCTGCCCTGGTCAGGGCCTACGGGGTGGAGCCATCGGCTGTGCGCCAGGGCCTGCTGAACTACCTTCCGGGAGACCACCGGATCCAGCTGGTGGCCCGGCATGAGGGTGTGCTGTGGATCAACGATTCCAAAGCCACCAACCCGCACGCCGCCGCCGCCTCCTTGTCCGCGTTCCAGAATGTGGTGTGGATCGCGGGAGGCTTGTCCAAGGGCGTGAATTACGACTCCCTGATCCAGGAACAGGGCAGCCGGCTCAAGGCCGTGGTCCTGATCGGCGCGGACTCCAGCGATCTGCAGGCCGCCCTGAAGCGACACGCGCCGGATGTCCCCGTGATCGGGCAGGGCAAGGGCGAGACTGAAGACGTGCAGACTGCCGGTACGGCCAAAGCCGACGCAGGCCCTTCGCCGATTTTCGGCGAGACTGTGATGGCCCAGGCCGTTGCCTCGGCGGCTCAGCTGGCCGCCTCCGGGGACACTGTGCTGCTGGCCCCGGCGGCTGCTTCCATGGACCAGTTCTCTTCCTATGCTCACCGTGGCGATGCCTTCATCGAAGCTGTCCGCGAGCTCGTGGAAGGGCAGGCTCAGACCCGCGAGGAGTAACAATGGTCAGCACGCCCACACGTACGACGGCGGCACGATCCGCCGCAGGCGGGGCCAGCAGTGGCACGCC
>NZ_KI914910.1:12424-37281 GCF_000520575.1 Arthrobacter sp. I3 | reverse complement strand
AGTGGCACGCCCGCCGGCCGTCCGGCCCCTTCGGCGGCACGGCCAACGAACGGCGGCCCCGCCGTCACCCCCGCGGCCCGGGTGCGTGCCTGGAGCCGCGGATTCTGGTCCGCGCTGGAAGGCACCGGCAAGTCCCGCAACGGATCCACGTACTACCTGATCCTTGGCTCCACCCTGGCGCTGACGGCGATCGGGATCATGATGGTCCTCTCGGCCTCCAGCGTGGAAGCCATCGCCGCGGGGGAGTCGCCGTACTCGGCCGCCCTCAAACAGGGCGGATTCGCCGCGATTGGCGTCTTCGCGATGCTTGTCCTCTCCCGGGTGAACGTCGTCTGGCTACGGCGCTTCGCCTGGCCGCTCATCTTCCTGGCCATTGCGCTGCTGGGCCTGGTCCTCCTCGTGGGACGCAGCGCGCTGGGCAACCAGAACTGGATCGACGTCGGTCCGTTCACGTTCCAGCCCTCCGAAGCCGCCAAGCTTGCCCTCGCGCTCTGGATGGCCACCGTGCTTGACCGCAAGGCCAAGCTCCTCCACGAATGGCGCCACGCGCTCATTCCGGTCGTGCTCCCGGGCGCCATTGCGGTCCTGGGCCTCATCCTGGCCGGAAACGACCTCGGGACGGCCATGATCGTGATGATCATCGTGGCCGCCGCCCTGTTCTTCGCCGGCGTGCGGCTGTACCTTTTCGGCTTCGCCGGTGCGGTCCTGGCCCTTGGCGCGACGATCCTCGCCGTCACGAGCCCGAACCGGATGTGCCGCATCCTGTCATGGACGGGCCAGACCTGCGCCGACGGCTCCGACCTGAACTACCAGTCCACCAACGGCCTGTACGGGCTCGCATCCGGCGGCTGGTTCGGTGTCGGACTGGGCCAGAGCCGGCAGAAGTACAGCTGGATCCCGGAAGCGCACAACGACTTCATTTTCGCGATCATCGGCGAGGAACTCGGACTGGTCGGCACGATCGTCGTCCTGGTCCTGTTCGCCATCCTCGGCACCGCCATCTACCGCGTGGTCGTCGCCCAGCACGATGTCTTCCACCGCGTCCTGGCCGGCACGATCATGGTCTGGCTGCTGGGCCAAGCCAGCGTCAACATGGCCGTGGTCACCGGGCTGGCACCGGTGATCGGTGTCCCATTGCCCTTCATTTCCTATGGCGGCTCGGCCCTGCTGATGTCGCTGTGCGCAATCGGCGTGGTCCTGTCCCTGGCCCGGGCCCAGATGGACCCCGGCATGCAGCCGAAGAAGATGCTCAGGTTCGGCCCGGCCGCCTTCGCCAATTCCGTGCGGAGGGCCCGCGCTGCCCGGGCTGCAAGGACTGCCGCCAGCCGGTCCGCCGCCAGCACGGCCTCCAGCCGGTCCGCCGCCCGCACGGCAGCCCGACCCAAAGCCCCCGCAAGCAAGGCCCCCGCAAGTAAGAGCCCCACCAAGGCCCCCGCAAGCAAGAGCCCCGCCACCAAGAACCGTACGAAAGCGTAAACAGCCCTTCATGAACACCGAGTCGCCCTTGTCCGTGGTCCTTGCCGGCGGCGGAACCGCCGGCCATATCAGCCCGCTGCTGGCAATTGCCGGCGCCCTCCGGCAGTCCCGCCCAGGAGTGCAGCTCCTGGCTGTCGGGACCCCCGGTGGAATGGAAGCGCGGCTCGTCCCGGCGGCCGGCCTGGACCTTGCCACCATCAGCCGTGTCCCGCTCCCGCGCAAGCCTTCCGCGGATATGCTCCGGCTGCCGGGCCGGATGGCCGGTGCGGTGAAGCAGGCGGGTTCCATCCTGGACGAGGCCGGCGCCGACGTCCTGGTGGGGGTCGGCGGGTACGTGTGCACACCGATGTACCTCGCTGCCCGGCGCCGGAAGATCCCAATCGTGGTCCACGAGGCCAACACCCGTCCCGGCCTGGCCAACCGTGTCGGCGCAGGCCTCGGCGCCCACGTGGCAGTGGCCTTCGCCGAGACCAGACTGGGCCGCGCCGCCCGGCACGTAGGCATGCCCATGCGCCCCGAAATTTCCGGCCTCGACCGCGCGGCCGCCCGGGCCGGTGCACGGCAGGCGCTCGGCCTGGACGCGGACCGGCCGACGCTCATCGTCACGGGCGGGTCCTCGGGTGCCCAGAGCGTCAACCGGTCCCTCGCCGCGGCCGTAGGGGCCCTCGCCGACGCCGGCGTGCAGACCCTGCACATCACCGGCCGCGGCAAGTCCGTCCACGACGCCGACGGCAAACCGCTCGCCGCGCCAGGCTACCGGCAGGTTGAGTACGTCGACGGGATGGAAACCGTCTACGCCGCGGCGGACCTTCTGCTGGCCCGTGCCGGAGCCGCCACGGTCTGCGAGGTGGCCGCCGTGGGCGTGCCTGCCGTTTTCGTGCCCCTGCCCATCGGCAACGGCGAGCAGGCGCTGAACGCCGCGGGCCTGGTCGCCGCGGGAGGCGCATTGATAATCGATGACAAGGCCTTCTCCGCCGACTGGATCAGCGGGAACATCATTCCCCTGCTGCTTGACACGGACAGGCTGGCCCGGATGGCGGCCAGCTCCGAACAGCTTGGCATCCGCGACGCCGACCGGCGCATGGCCGATCTCATCCTCGACGTCGCGTCCTCGAACGGGCACAGCGGTAACCGGCAGCGCCCGAAACAGCAGCGTCCGAAACAGCAGGGTCCGAAACAGCAGCGTCCGAAACAGCAGGGCACGAACCAGCACGGCAGGAAGCAGTAGAGCAATGACCCAGCCCCAACACGGTACGCAGGCCCTGGAATCCCTCGGCCGCGTCCACTTCATCGGCATCGGCGGCGTCGGCATGTCCGCCGTTGCCCGCATCATGGTGGCCCGCGGCATCCCGGTGAGCGGCTCCGACGCCAAGTCGCTGCCCGTCATGGCGGACCTCGCGGCCGCCGGGGCGCGGATCGCCGTCGGCTATGCTCCCGGCAACCTGGGAGACGCCCAGACGGTGGTCGCCGGATCCGCGATCCGGCCCGACAACCCCGAGCTCGCAGCGGCCCGTGCCGCCGGACTCCCGGTGCTGCACCGCTCCGAGGCGCTGGCCGCCACGATGGCGGATGACACTGTGGTGGCCGTCGCCGGAACGCACGGCAAGTCCACCACGACCTCCATGATCACGGTGCTGCTGCAGGGCGCCGGGCTGGACCCGTCTTTCGCGATCGGCGCCAACGTCCCGGCGCTCGGAGTCAACGCGGCACACGGCACGGCGGGCATCTTCGTCGCCGAGGCCGACGAGTCGGACGGCTCCTTCCTGAACTACCGCCCCACGATCGCCGTGGTGACCAACGTCGAGCCGGACCACCTGGACTTCTACGGCACTGCCGAGGCCGTCTATGCTTCCTTCGACAGCTTCACGGCCCTGCTCCCGGCGGACGGCGTCCTGGTGGCGTGCGCTGACGACCCCGGGGCCAGGGCACTGGCGGAGCGCACCCGGGCCCGCGGCAACACCCGCGTGGTGCTTTACGGAACCGCCGACGACGCCGCCATCCGGCTGCACGACGCGGGACCTGGCCGGATGGGGATCTCGACGACGGCGGGCACGTTCGGCGTCGAACTGCAGGTTCCGGGCCGGCACAACGCACTCAACGCTGCCGCCGCCTTCGCCGTGGCGGTCGAACTCGGCGTCGCGCCCGACACCGCCGCGGCGGCGCTGGCCCACTTCTCCGGCGCCTCACGCCGTTTCGAGTTCAAGGGGGAGGGCCGCGGCGTCCGCGTCTACGACGACTACGCCCACCACCCCACGGAAGTCCGCGCCGCCCTGTCCGCGGCACGTGCCGTCGCCGGGGAGCACAAGGTGCACGTGCTCTTCCAGCCGCACCTGTTTTCCCGGACCCGCGAATTTGCCCGCGAGTTCGCCGAAGCGCTCAACACCGCGGACACGGCCCTGGTCCTGGACATCTATCCTGCCCGCGAGGATCCCATTCCAGGGGTCACCAGCGGGCTGATCGCCGAGCACCTGGGCTCAGGCGGCCGCCTTGTCGGACCCGACGGGGAGGCTGTGCAGGCGCTGCTGGCGGCCGCCGGCGCCGGGGACATCGTGCTGACCGCGGGCGCCGGGGACGTCACGGCCTACGGGCCGCTGATTGTCGAGGCCCTGACGGCCGAGGCCGCCGGTGCCTAGCACCAGGCGCCCCACCTACCGTGGCGGGTCCGGCACTAGCGGGTCCGGCACCGGCGGATCCGGCTCCCGGCCGCCGTCCGCCGGGACGGGCACGGATGTCATTTCTGCGTCCAAGACCGCCACGGACACCGCCGCGGACACCGCCGTCGGCCGGTCCCGCAATCCGCAGAACCCGCAGGGCACCCCGGACAACGGTCCCGGCAAGGTGCTGTCCTTCCCCGAGCCCAAGGGCAAGCGCCGCCGGCGGATCCTGCTGAGCACCATCGGGATCGTGGCTGTGCTGATGGCGGGGATCGTCGCGGCCGCCGTCTACTCGCCGGTGCTGGCCCTGCGCACGGTCACGGTGGAGGGTACAAAGATGCTGCACCCGGATCAGGTCCAGGCCGCACTCGCGCCCCTTCAGGGCAAGCCGCTGCCGCAGATCAGCGAGGAGGAGGTCACAGCCCTGCTCCAGCCGCTGGTCCAGGTCAAGGACGTCACCGCGAAGGCGCTGCCGCCCGCCACTTTGCAGGTACACGTCACCGAGCGCATTCCCGTGGCCCTGGTCAAGCAGGGCAAGACCTTCCAGCTGGTGGACGTCGACGGTGTCCAGCTCAGCACCACCGCCGATGCCGCCTCGGTATCGCTGCCGGTGATCGACGGCGGCAGCGGAACGCTGCCGAAGGACCTGTTCCAGGCCATCACGGCGGTCCTGGGGGCCCTGCCGGCGGATGTGCTGGCGCGGCTCTCCAACGCCTCTGCGGCGTCGGCCGACGCCGTCGAACTCAAACTCGTCGACGGGCAGACAATCGTCTGGGGCAACGCGGGGGAGAAGGAGCTGAAGGCGCGGGTCCTTTCTGCCCTCCTGAAGGTCCCGGCCGACCCCAAAAACCCGGTGAAGGTCTACGATGTCAGCGTGCCCCGGCACCCTGTCACGCGGTAGCCGGCAATCGGATCCGCCGCGGCGGGGATGTCCAGCGGACGTCCAGCTGCCCGCGGGACTACTTACAGGGGCTATTTGCCCGGTATTCCCGCGACACGCGGCGCCGGTTATTGAATGTCCCCTGCATAGGAAATACCGTCACAGACATGAGTTACTTGACATAACTATAACCTTCAAGTCGAAGGTTAAGGTTCAAAGCTTCAAGCAGGACTCGATCAGTTTTCGCATTAGTACACGAACAAGGGACACGTAACGTGGCAGCTCCGCAGAATTACTTGGCCGTCATCAAGGTCGTCGGCATCGGCGGCGGTGGCGTGAACGCAGTCAACCGCATGATCGAGGTCGGTCTTCGCGGCGTCGAATTCATCGCCATCAACACCGATGCCCAGGCATTGTTGATGAGCGATGCCGACGTCAAGCTCGACGTCGGGCGTGAGCTGACCCGTGGACTCGGTGCTGGCGCGAACCCTGAAGTTGGCCGGCAGGCCGCGGAGGACCACGCCGATGAAATCGAAGAGGTCATCCGGGGCGCAGACATGGTCTTCGTCACCGCCGGTGAAGGCGGCGGAACCGGCACCGGCGGCGCCCCCGTCGTCGCCCGGATCGCCCGCTCCCTTGGCGCCCTGACCATCGGCGTCGTGACGCGCCCCTTCACGTTTGAAGGCCGCCGCCGTGCCGGCTCCGCCGAGGCCGGCATCGACGCCCTGCGCGATGAAGTCGACACCCTGATCGTGATCCCGAACGACCGCCTGCTCTCCATCAGCGACCGCAACGTCTCGGTCCTGGACGCGTTCCGTTCCGCCGACCAGGTCCTGCTCTCCGGTGTCCAGGGCATCACGGACCTCATCACCACCCCCGGCCTGATCAACCTGGACTTCGCCGACGTCAAGTCCGTCATGCAGGGTGCCGGTTCCGCGCTGATGGGCATCGGTTCTGCCCGCGGCGAAGACCGCGCCGTGAAGGCCGCGGAGCTGGCCATCGCCTCCCCGCTGCTGGAAGCATCGATCGACGGCGCGCACGGCGTGCTGCTGTCCATCCAGGGCGGCTCGGACCTTGGCCTGTTCGAAATCAACGAGGCAGCCCGCCTGGTCCAGGAAGTCGCCCACCCGGAGGCCAACATCATCTTCGGCGCCGTGATCGACGACGCCCTCGGCGACGAGGCACGCGTCACCGTCATCGCCGCCGGCTTCGACGACGTCAAGGCCACCTCGCCGTCCATGGACCAGTCCCTGCCGGCCGCGCCGCAGCGTCCCGCGTCCGCCGCTCCCGCCCCGGCGCAGGCACCCGCGTCCGCCCCGGTCCAGCCGCTGCACGCCACCGTCGGCGCCTCCGGCTACGGCGGCTGGGGCCAGCAGCGTCCCTCTGCCGTACCGGCTGATTCGGGCTTCGACGTCGACCTTCCGGCCGTCGTCGAGCCGGACCTGTCCGGCCGGCACTCCGATGACCTGGATGTCCCGGACTTCCTGAAGTAAATAGTTCCGCTCCAGCATGGCACCGCCGTCCGGCGGTGCCATGCTGCTTTGCGGCGGGTTACGGTGGATTGTATGAACGCAGGTATTCCGGACATGTTGATGGCGGTGTTGTGATTGTTTTGCTGGCGGGCTGAAGTCCGGCCGGGCGTATGGGTGGCTTTCACCGACGCCGGAGCCGGGAACCTGGCACTGCATGTCGGTGATGACCCCGTGGCGGTGCGCCGCCGGCGCGCGGAGCTCGAAGCGGCCGCCGGGCTCGGCGGGCGCTCTTTCCGGTACATGAACCAGGTCCACGGCAGTGACGTCGCCACCATCGTTGGGTCCACGGCCGCGGACTCCGCGGGCGAAGGTCCGGCCGCGCCCACGGCCGATGCCATGGTCTCCCTGACCGAGCCGCTGGCCGTCCTGGTGGCCGACTGCGTGCCGGTGGTGCTGGTCGGCGAGGATCCGGCCGGGGCGCCAGTACTGGGCGTCGTCCACGCCGGACGGCCAGGCGTCGCCGCCGGGGTGGTGCCAGCCGCCGTGGCCCGCCTCCGGGAGCTCGGTGCGGACCACATCAGCGCCTGGGTGGGCCCCTCGGTCTGCGGGCGCTGCTATGAGGTCCCCGGCAGCCTGCGCGCGGACGTTGCCGCGGCCGTGCCTGCCACCTGGTGCACCACCTCTGCCGGCACCCCTGGCCTGGACCTGCCCGCCGGAGTGCGGAGCCAGCTGGAAGCTGCGGGCGTCGCGATCGAATACTCCGGGGGATGCACCCTCGAGGACGACACCCTCTTCTCCTACCGCCGCAACAGCCACACCGGCCGCTTCGCCGGGCTGGCTTGGTCGGACGGCACCCACGGGACTGACGGGAAAAGGGAGCATGGCCATGACTGAACCGGCGCAGCGCCCGGACGTACACGCCGTCCAGCCCGTCACGGCGCCGGGGGAGAACCATGAGAGCCGAACGGACGCGCTGGAAGGCCCCCGCCTGGCCCAGCTGGAGGCGAACCTCGCGGCCGTCCGCCGCCGGATCGACGCCGCCGTGGCCGCCGCGGGCCGGCAGGCGGCGCCGCCGCGCCTGATCGTCGTCACCAAGTTCCATCCTGCGCTGGACGTCCGGCGGCTGGCGTCGCTGGGGGTCACCGACGTCGGGGAGAACCGGGACCAGGAGGCCGCGGACAAGGCGGCGCAGCTTCAGGACCTTGGCCTGAGCTGGCACTTCATTGGCCAGCTCCAAAGCAAGAAGGCCAAATCCGTGGTGAAGTACGCCGCAGCCGTGCACTCCGTGGACCGGGAAGCCGTGGCCTCGGCCCTGACCAAGGCGATGGCCGTCGAAGCCGACCGCACCGGCCGCCCGCCCCTGGACTGTTTCATCCAGGTCAGCCTGGCCGGGCAGGCCGGCGATGCAGCAGCGGCCCACCGCGGCGGCGCGGCGCCCGGCGAAGTCCCCGCGCTGGCCGAACAGGTCGCCGGTGCCGGCGGCCTGAGGCTCGCCGGCGTCATGGCCGTTGCCCCGCTCGGGGCGGACCCGGCGGCTGCCTTCGAAAAGCTGGCGGACATTTCCGGGCGCCTGGCCGAACAATTTCCGTACGCCACGGGAATATCCGCCGGCATGAGCCAGGACCTCGAAGAGGCCGTCCGCTTCGGGGCGACACACCTGCGCATTGGCTCCGATATTCTCGGTCCGCGTCCGGCCCTGCGGTAAGTTCGACATATTGGAAGGTAATGGCGGGGATTCCAAGGCTGTCTAGTCACTAAGCGGCCCGCTTACGGACAAGATTAGGAGTCGACCATGGCTGGCGCTCTGCGCAAGACAATGATCTATCTTGGGCTCGCCGACGGCGACGAACACTACGAGTCTGAGCACCCCACACCGCACAAGGATGAGGACGAATCCATGGAGCAGGACCGCGAGGAACGACGTGCTCCGGCGCCCGTCCGCGAGGTCCCCCGGGAAGAGCCCCACGCCGCTGAAGAGGAATATCGCGCACCTGTGACACCCATCAAGCGTGCGGCATCGAGCCGCGAAGAGACCACCGGACTCCGGCAAATCACGACCATCCATCCGCGGTCGTACAACGACGCCAAGCTCATCGGCGAAAGCTTCCGCGACGGCATCCCCGTCATCATGAACGTCACCGACATGGGCGAGGCTGACGCCAAGCGCCTCGTGGACTTCTCCGCCGGTCTTGTTTTCGGCCTCCGCGGCAGCATCGAACGGGTGACGAACAAGGTCTTCCTGCTCTCGCCGTCGTACATCGAGGTCATTGGCGACGACAAGAAGGTCAGCGAGACGCAGGCAAGTTTCTTCAACCAGAGCTAGGCCCGAATATTCGGTACTGATGCCAGGCGGGACACCTGCCTGGCATCCGTGCGGAATTATCCGTGTTGAAATAGAAGTGACACTTTCCTTAGGACACTTCGGTATCCGGAATGAACATGGAGATATGAGTTAGCTCATGGGAATTGTTTTGGGGCTCGTCTATATCGCTCTGTTGCTTTTTTTCGTGGCATTGATCATCCGCCTGGTCTACGACTGGGTGCAGATGTTTGCCCGAAGCTGGCGGCCGCGCGGTTTGGCACTCGTGACCGCCCATGCTGTGTATTCGGTCACGGACAAGCCCCTCAAACTGCTCCGCCGGCTCATCCCGCCGCTGCGGTTGGGCGGAATGTCGCTGGACATAGGCTTCCTGCTGCTGTTCGTGGCCGTGAGCGTGGCGATGTGGATCGTCAAGGGCCTGGTGTACGCCCAGCCGATCGCAGCATAGGCCGCAGCCGCAGCCGGGCAGCGACCTGCCCGGCCCCGGCCCAAACCGAAAGTAAACTCCGGTTTGACACTGCGGTGTTGAATTAGAGGAACCAGACCATATTTAGGTACCGTAGTTTGACGGCCGGAAGGCCTACTGACTAACTAGACCAACGAGGTGACCAGATGGCTTTGACGCCAGAAGACGTTGTCAACAAGCGCTTTCAGCCGACCAAGTTCCGCGAAGGCTACGACCAGGACGAGGTTGACGACTTCCTGGACGAGATCGTCGTCGAACTTCGGCGCCTGAACCAGGAGAACGACGAGCTGCGCAAGAAGCTCGCCGAATCCGGCGCCGGCACGCCTGCCAGCTCCGCAGCCGCCGCACCCGTGGTGGAAAAGGTCCCGGCACCCGTCAAGGCCGAGAAGGAAGACACCGCCAAGGCCGAGGCCGAGGCCAAGGCAAAGGCGGCCGCAGAAGCCGCCAAGAAGAAGGAAGCCGAGCAGGCCGCCAAGGCCGCCCAGGTTGTCGAGCCGGCGCGCAGCGCCGCCACCCCGGCGTCGGAGTCCGCCGCCGGCCTGCTCGCCATGGCGCAGCAGATGCACGACAAGCACGTCGCCGACGGCGAGCAGCAGCGGGACAAGATCATCGCTGAAGCTCAGATCGAGGCCAGCAGCCTCGTCAACGATGCGCAGGAAAAGTCCCGCAAGATCCTCGGTGCCCTCGAGCAGCAGCGCTCCGTCCTGGAACGCAAGGTCGAGCAGCTTCGCGGCTTCGAGCGCGACTACCGCTCACGCCTGAAGGCCTACATCGAAGGCCAGCTCCGCGACCTGGACGCCCGCGGCTCCGTCGCGGCCCCCGAGGTTGGCGAAGCCAGCTAGGGCAAAAAGCAAGTATTCTGAAAGCCGGTGGCTGAGGATTCCTCGGCCGCCGGCTTTTCCCTTTTCCCGCAACGTGCCGGCACCGGCCCAGGTGCCCGGCACTTGCCGGTACCTGAACCCGGTCCCCGCACTGGCTCCCGATCGAAAGCCCTATGACTGACGCACCATCACCAGACGCCATGCAGCCTGTCGAGGCGGCACAGCCCGTGCGCGCCCGGCCGCGGCGGGCAAAGCTGTTTGTCCTTTTCGCTGCCTTCGCGGTCTTCGCCTACGTGTTCGACCAGCTCACCAAGCTCTGGGTCACGACCACCATGATCGAGGGTGAGCGGATCCCCGTGCTTCCCCCGCTGCTGCACTGGTTCTACATCCGCAACTCGGGGGCGGCGTTCTCGATCGGCGAGAACGTCACCTGGGTGTTCACGATCATCATGGCGGCCGTGTCTGTCGCGATCCTGCTGCAGCTGCGCAAGCTCGGTTCGCTCTGGTGGGCCCTGGCGCTGGGACTGCTGCTCGGCGGCGCACTCGGGAACCTGACGGACCGGCTGTTCCGCGAGCCGTCCTTCGCGATGGGCCATGTGGTGGACTTCATCCAGCTGCCAAACTTCGCGATCTTCAACATCGCCGACTCCGCCGTCGTCTCCGCCGTCGTGATCATCTGCCTGCTCACGCTCCGCGGAATCTCCCTGGACGGCTCGCGCCACACGAAGGAGACGGTGGCTAACGATGTCTGACACTGCCTCAGGAAACGCCGCTGACATGGCGGCCGATATGGCCGCCGAAGCCGGCACCGCACCCGCCGGGCACCACCGCTTCACCGTCACGGAGGACCTCGCCGGTTCCCGCGTGGACGCCGGACTGGCCAGGCTGATGGACATCTCCCGCTCCCAGGCCGCAGTCCTGATCGCCGAAGGCAACGTCACCAGCAACGCAGGGAAGGTCGGAAAGTCCCTCAAACTCACCCTGGGCACAGTGCTCGAGGTCGTGGTGCCGGACCGCAGGGACCCCCTGGAAATCGTGGAGGAAGTAGTGGACGACCTGTTGATCCTGCTGGACGATGACGAATTTGTGGTCATCGACAAACCGGTCGGTGTGGCCGCGCACCCTTCGCCCGGCTGGGTGGGACCCACTGTGGTGGGAGGCCTCGCCGGGCTCGGCTACCGGATTTCGACGTCGGGCGCCCCGGAGCGCGCCGGCATCGTCCACCGGCTCGATGTCGGCACGTCCGGTGTCATGGTGGTGGCCAAGACCGAAAATGCCTACACCGTGCTCAAGCGGGCCTTCAAGGAGCGCACCGTGGACAAGGTCTACCACGCCGTCGTCCAGGGCCTTCCCGATCCGCTGGCGGGCACCATCGACGCGCCCATCGGCCGGCACCCGGGCCATGACTGGCGGTTTGCCGTGACCGAGGACGGCCGTGATTCGGTGACGCACTATGAGGTCCTGGAAGCTTTCGGGAAAGCTTCACTCGTGGAGGTGCACCTCGAGACGGGCCGCACCCACCAGATCCGCGTGCATTTCTCGGCCCTGCGCCACCCCTGCGCCGGTGACCTCACCTACGGTGCTGACCCGAGGCTGGCCGCCACCCTCGGCCTCACCCGGCAGTGGCTGCACGCCCGGGAACTGTCCTTCGACCACCCGCGGACAGGGGAGCGGGTTACCGTCGCCAGCGAGTACCCGCAGGACCTGCAGTACGCGCTGACGGTCCTGGAGTCCGGAAACGCCTGAGCCGCACGGCACGGGCGGCCTGAATCCACGGGGTTCTGCCGGGCCGCCCATGCCGCCGTTCGGTGCCCACCGCCGTGGCTGCACGCCGCCGTCGTGGCACGGCACTAGAATGGTGCGGTGACTTCCAGCAACGACTCGTTTGTCCATCTCCACAACCACACCGAGTACTCGATGCTGGACGGTGCCGCCCGGCTCGGTGAGCTGTTCGACGAAACCGAACGGCTCGGCATGCCGGCCCTCGCCACGACCGACCACGGCTACCTGTTCGGCGCCTTCGACTTCTGGAAGCGCGCAACAGACCAGGGCATCAGGCCCATCATCGGCGTCGAAGCCTATGTGACTCCCGGGACCGCCCGCACGGACAAGACCCGTGTGCGCTGGGGCGAGGAGCACCAGCGCAAGGACGACATTTCCGGCGGCGGCTCGTACACGCACATGACCCTGCTCAGCTACAACAACGTGGGCATGCGGAACCTTTTCCGGGCCTCCTCGATCGCCTCGCTGGACTCGGTCTTCGGCAAATGGCCCCGGCTGGACCGCGAGCTGCTGAACACCTACTCGGAAGGGCTCATCGCCACCACCGGGTGCCCGTCCGGCGAGGTCCAGACCCGGCTGCGGCTCGGCCAGTACCGCGAAGCCGTGGAGGCCGCGGCGGAGTTCCGCGACATCTTCGGGGCCGAGAACTACTTCTGTGAGCTCATGGACCACGGCCTGGACATCGAGCGGCGCGTCACCGGTGACCTGCTGCGCCTGGCCAAGGACCTGAACCTGCCGCTGGTGGCCACCAACGACCTGCACTACACGCACGAGCACGACGCCAAGGCGCACGAGGCCCTCCTGGCCATCCAGTCCGGTTCCACCCTCCTGGAGCCGACCTACGACAACGGCGGCTCGCGCTTCGCCTTCTCCGGCAGCGGCTACTACCTGAAGTCACCGCAGGAAATGCGCGAACTGTTCCGCGACCACCCCGAGGCGTGCGACAACACGCTCCTGATCGCCGAACGCTGCGAAGTTTCCTTCAACACCGGCGCCAACTACATGCCCCGGTTCCCCTGCCCGGAGGGGGAGGACGAAACGTCCTGGCTGGTCAAGGAGGTCGACAAGGGACTCCGCTACCGCTACCCCCAGGGCATCCCGGACAAGGTCCGCAAGCAGGCGGACTATGAGCTCGAAGTCATCACCTCGATGGGCTTCCCGGGCTACTTCCTCGTCGTCGCCGACTTCATCAACTGGGCCAAGAACAACGGCATCCGGGTCGGTCCCGGGCGTGGCTCCGGTGCCGGCTCCATGGTGGCCTACGCCATGCGCATCACCGACCTGGACCCGCTGCACCACGGCCTGATCTTCGAGCGCTTCCTCAACCCGGACCGCGTCTCCATGCCTGACTTCGACGTCGACTTCGATGACCGGCGCCGCTCCGAAGTGATCGACTACGTCACCCGCAAATACGGCGACGAGCGCGTGGCGATGATCGTCACCTACGGCACCATCAAGACCAAGCAGGCCCTCAAGGACTCTTCGCGTGTGCTGGGCTACCCGTTCAGCATGGGCGAGCAGCTGACCAAGGCGCTGCCACCGGCGGTCATGGCCAAGGACATCCCGCTGGCCGACATTCAGAACCCCCAGTCCAAGCGCTACAGCGAGGCCGGCGACTTCCGCCAGCTCATCAGCACTGACCCGGAGGCCGCCAAGGTCTTCGAGACGGCGCTGGGCATCGAGGGCCTGAAGCGGCAATGGGGCGTGCACGCCGCCGGCGTCATCATGTCCTCGGACCCCATCATCGACGTGATCCCGATCATGCGCCGCTTCCAGGACGGCCAGGTCATCACCCAGTTCGACTACCCGACGTCCGAAGGCCTCGGCCTGATCAAGATGGACTTCCTCGGGCTGCGAAACCTGACGATCATTTCCGATGCCCTGGAAAACATCAAAATGAACCGCGGCATCGACCTCGACCTCGAAACCCTTGAGCTCGATGACGTGGCGTCCTACGAGCTGCTGGCCCGCGGAGACACGCTGGGCGTCTTCCAGCTCGACGGCGGCCCCATGCGGTCCCTGCTCAAGCTGATGAAGCCTGACAACTTCGAAGACATCTCCGCCGTACTGGCCCTCTACCGGCCCGGACCCATGGGTGCCAACGCGCACACCGACTACGCGCTGCGCAAGAACAAGATCCAGGAAGTCATCCCGATCCACCCGGAGCTCGAGGAACCGCTGTCCGAAATCCTCGGCGGGACCTACGGGCTGATCGTGTACCAGGAGCAGGTCATGGCCGTGGCGCAGAAGCTCGCCGGCTACACCCTGGGCCAGGCCGATATCCTGCGCCGCGCCATGGGCAAGAAGAAGAAATCCGAGCTGGACAAGCAGTTCGCCGGCTTCTCCCAGGGCATGCAGGACAACGGCTATTCCATGGCCGCGGTCAAGACCCTCTGGGACATCCTGCTGCCGTTCTCCGACTACGCCTTCAACAAGGCGCACTCGGCCGCCTACGGCGTGATCTCCTACTGGACCGCGTACCTGAAGGCGCACTACGCGCCGGAGTACATGGCTGCCCTGCTGACCTCGGTGGGCGATGACAAGGACAAGTCGGCGATCTACCTCAACGAATGCCGGCGGATGGGCATCACGGTGCTGCCGCCCGACGTCAACGAGTCAGCCCTCAACTTCACCCCGGTGGGCACCGACATCCGCTTCGGCATGGGCGCCATCCGCAACGTCGGCGTGAACGCCGTCGAAGCCATGGTGGCGGCGCGCGAAAAGGAAGGCGCCTACATCTCCTTCAAGGACTACCTCCTGAAGGTCCCGGCAGTGGTCTGCAACAAGCGCACCATCGAATCCCTGATCAAGGCTGGCGCCTTCGACTCGCTCGGCCACCCCCGGCGGGCCCTGGCTATGATCCATGAAGAAGCGATCGACTCCGTCATCACCCTCAAGCGCAACGAGGCGATCGGCCAATTCGACCTCTTCGCCGGCTTTGAGGACCAGGAGCCCGAGGCGTCGCTCAGTACGGAGATCCCGGACCTGCCGGAATGGGAGAAGAAGGACAAACTGGCGTTCGAGCGCGACATGCTCGGCCTTTACGTCTCCGACCACCCGCTGCAGGGACTGGAAGGGCTCCTGAGCCAGCACGCCGACCGGTCGATCACCTCGATCATCGCCGAAGACGGCCCTCCGGACGGCTCGATCGTGACCATCGCCGGCATGATCACCTCGCTCAGCCGACGGATCGCCAAGGCCAGCGGCAACGCCTACGCCCGGGCCGAAATCGAGGACCTCGCCGGTTCCATGGAGGTCATGTTCTTCGGCCAGGTCTATGGCCCCATCGCCTCGGTGCTCGCGGAGGACCTGATCGTGGTGGTCAAGGGCCGGCTGCAGCGGCGTGACGACGGCGCCGTCACCTTGAACTGCATGGAACTCTCCGTGCCGGACCTCAGCGACAGCCAGAACGGGCCCGTGGTGATCACCATGGCCACGCACAAGGCCACCGAGGCCGTGGTCACTGAGCTGGGCGACGTGCTGCGCACGCACCGCGGAAATTCGGAGGTCCGCCTGCACCTGCAGGGCGACACCCGGGTGGAGGTCATGGGCCTGCCGGTGCACCTGCGCGTCAACCCGAGCCCGTCACTGTTCGGCGACTTGAAGGTGCTGCTCGGCCCGACGTGCCTGGATAACTGACATGCAGGGGTTGCTGGCCGCCTGGCAAGGCTGAGCGATCCAGAGCGCCCTGAGTCCCTCCCGCCCCGCCAGGGTTCACGGATGGAATCCGAGGATCAGCTTTTCGGGTTGAGCGTTCCCCGGGCGATGCTGTCGGCAGAGTGGGCCGGGTTCCCGTTGTATGGCTGGTTGGAGACGTCCACGATGGGGTACTGGGCCAGGTCAATGCCGTCCGGGATGGTGAAGATGCCGGATTCATTGTCGAGGACACCCAGGCTGACCATTCTGGACAAGTCGGCGGAGCCGACCCACACCCCCCGGAATCCGGTGATGTGGTCGTTGGAGAGCCGGATGATCAGGTGCCGGGTTCCATCGGGGAGTTGCTCCACCCGGGCATCTCCGCTCCCGGTATGTGCGGGCAGCGGAGTCAGGGACGTTTGGGCGAGGACTGTCGAACCGGAACCCGACTGGGTGGAGGTGGGTGCGGGAGTGCCGGTGTGTCCGAGAACCCCGGCAGCGGTCCATCCGGCGGCCGTGCCAAGAACGACTCCGGCCGCAGCCGCGATAATCCACAGGCCGGGACGGCCATGCCTGTCTTTGGCGCTGGGCCGCAGTGGTATCGGTGCCGGCTTTGTACCGTCGCCGTTGTTCGGGCGCGCCTCCGCCGCTGCAGGTTTCTCCGGGGCAGAGGGCCCTGAGCTGGGCTGGCTCAGGGGATCCGTTGCGAGGGCCGGCGAGAGGCCGAGCGCCTGATGGATGACGGCCCAGTTCTGGCTGCCGGGTTGCTCGAGTTTGATGCCTGCGGTGTCGAGGGTGGCAACGTGCACGGCATGTTGCAGGCCTCGGAGGGTTTCGCTGCACACGGGGCAGCTGGCGAGGTGGTCGGCGTCGGCGTCCGTGCCCAGGGGCTCGCCAAGGGCGAGCAGACTGAGAAGTTCGGCGTCAAGGTGTTCCATGTTCCACCTCCAGGCGGGTGCGTAAGCGGGTTAGGCTGCGCCGGATGTGGCTTTTGACGGTACCGAGCGGCAGGTTGAGGCGCGATGAGATCTGGTCGTGAGTCAGGTCTTCATAGAACGCCAGCCGCATTATTGCTTGCTGTGGATCCCCTAAGTGCTCCAGTTCTTCGTCCAACGTCAGGCGGTCGGCGACCTCTTCGACGTCCCCGGCATCCGGGCGGGAAACGGGGTCAACGACCAAGAGAGCGGCTGCTTGTTCGAGATGGCGCTGGCGGGAGCGAGCGGACAAGGCGTCGGAGATTGCATTGCGGGCGATCCCGATCAGCCATGCCGGCAGCCGCGCCGCCTCCGGGCGAAAAGTCGTCCGTGATTTCCAGGCCCGAATGAAGACCTCCTGGGTGACGTCGTCAGCAGCGGCACGCTCTCCCAAGGATCTTAGCGCCAGCGTGTAGACGAGCGGGCTGAACCGTCGATACGCCTCCGCGAGGACGCGTTCGTCGCCGCCGGCAAATGCGTGATCGAGACCGGAGTCCCAATCGTGCGATGCGGCAGCCTCCATCAGGTGCTCCTTTGAGCGGCAGTGGCCCCTGTTGCACCACATTATGCCGCTCGCGCGGGGCCTCCGCCATGGTCGAACTGGGTCAGCCGTCCGGGCTGTCACTGCGCATGCCGGTGGGGCCGCGGTTGATGCGACCCCACCGGGCGAGAAAACAGGATGCCTGCTGGAGCTCCGGATGGCTTACTCGTGGTGGCCTTTGTGTCCGCGCGATGAAGAGTCCACTACCTGTACGGCGGCCCCAAGGTTGTTGTCGGCGAGGCTTCCCCAGGCGTAGACGATGGTGTTTTTCCCCGCACTGACCTTGATGTCGGCCGGGCCGATCAGCGGGTCAGTGGTTCCCTCGGCTGCGACCGAGGCCGGGACGGTTCCGGCCTTGAGGGTGAGGGTCCTTTGATGCCGGTTGGTGAGTCCCTCAATGACCGCGTTGCCACCGGCCAGGACATCGACGGCGGGGGCCGCAGCGACGTGCCGGACGGTCAGCTTGCCCTTGCCATCCGGGCTGGCGGAGGTGTCATTGGTGAAGAGGGTGGCCGTGGGCGTCCCGTCAGCGGCCAGATGTGCGACCGCTGTGTAGTCCCGACCTTCTTCGAGGTCCACTGTGACCGGACCTATCACGGGGTGGTCGGCGCTGGTGGCGTCGGCACCGGTGATGGCGACCTTGTGGTCTCCGTCGGGGACGTTCAACGGCCCGGCTATTGTGCCCGGTGTGAAGTTATCCAGGGTGAGTTTGCCGTCGACCCAGACGTCCACGGTAAGGCCCGGAACACCGTGGAGGACGGATAGCTTTGCCGTTCCCTCGTCGCGGTGGTGCCAGGTCCCGGCCTGGGCCGGGGCAGCCAGGGCCACTGCTGCCAGCAGCGTCATTGCTCCGGTGGCTGCAGAGAGTGTCTTGCGCATTTCCAACTCCTCATCGGGGCCCCACTTGGGGCGGTGGTTGTGCTTACACCCTTACTACCGGCCAGAGGCCGTCGCCGGATGCACCACCGGGGAAGTTTTAATGCGTGGCCCGTCGAGGCGTCAGTCAGATCTCGTAGTCGAGCGGAACGGGCTGGCTGTAGGCCCCGGAGTGGTAGAGCAGGGGAACACCGTCGTCGCCGACCTGGCCCTCCACCACCTCGACCACCACGACCGCGTTGTTCTCGAAGGAGAGCCGCATCTGGACCTTGCCGATCAGCCAGCCGCTGACTCCCTTGAGCACGGGCACCTCGTGGGGTCCGAGCTCCCAGTGGTCGCCGTCGAACCGGTTGCCGGCCCGGGCGAAACGGTCGGCGAGCTCCTGGTTTTCGAGTCCGAGCATGTGCACGCCAATGTAGGTCGTGTTCGCCACGGCCGGCCACGAGCTGGAGGTCCTGGCCATGTTGAACGTAAAGCGCGGCGGCTTGGCGGACAGCGAGGCCACGGAGGTCGCCGTGAATCCAAACGGGACGCCGTTGTGGTTGGCCGTGATGATGGCCACGCCCGCCGCGTGCCGGCGGAACATTTCCCTGAATGTTCCCTCGAAAATACCTTCATCTGTGGCCACTGCGATCCAACTCCCTGCTGCACGTGCGTGTCGTACTTCTACTCTGCCAGCGTATTGCGCAGGTGAATCGAGTGCGGCATTTTCTTTACGTCTCCCGTCATGTGCTGCCGGCCGGCGTCATGCGCCGCGGGAATCCTTGTTACGGTTTGTTGCATGACACAGTCCGCAGTTGACGGCCCCGTCCACGACGCCGGGGAACCCGCACAGCCCGGGCGGCGTCCCGAGGGGCAGCCCGGTTCCGGGGGGACATGGCGGAAGGCCGCGGTCATCGCGGCCGCCGGCATCCCGGTGGGGCTGCTTTGGTGGCTTCTGGCGCCGTCGGGCCTGAATCTCCTGACCGGAAACCCTGACCTCGCCGCCGGCACCAACACCGCCACCTGGCTGCCCCGGGACCTTGTGCTGGCGGGGCTGTGCCTGCTCGCAGGGTGCATTGCCGGGTCGTTCGTCGCCGGCAACAAACACCAGCAGCCCGGCCCCGGCACCGTTGTCCTCGTGGTCCTCGCCGGCGCTGCCGGTGCGCTCATCGCGTGGGGAACCGGTGTGCTCAGCGCCCAGTGGTGGGGAGCGCCGGCGGATACTTCGGCCAGCGCCAGCGTTGCCTTCTCCCTGCGCTCCTATGCTGTCCTCGCCATCTGGCCGGCAGCGATCGCCCTGGCCATCTTCCTGAACAGTCTCTTCCCGGGCAACGGCGGCAAACCCCGCCGCGGCGGGGCACGTAAAATGATCGGGTGAGCCTAACTCCTGACAGCCCCGTGACCCCGATGACCGCCGCCCTTAACTTCCGCACGGTGGACGTGCGCGGTGCGCACCTGTCTCTCGCCGGACTCCGCGCCGCCGTGCCCCGGGCACAGTCCGGGACGATGGCCGACGCCGAGGGCAAGGTCCTGGATATCATCTCCGCCGTCCGCGCGCGGGGCTTCGGCGCACTGCGGGAGCTGGCACTGGCTTTCGACGGCGTCGAGCAGGCGCATCCCCGCGTCCCGGCCGAGGCGCTGCGTGCAGCCCTCGAGAACCTGGATCCCGCCGTCCGTGCGGCCCTGGAGGAGTCCATCAAGCGGGCCCGCGCCTTCGCCGACGCCCAGCGCCCGGCGAACATCGACGTCGAACTCGGCGAGGGCGCCGTCGTCAGCCAGAACTGGGTGCCGGTGGCGCGCGTGGGGCTCTATGTCCCCGGCGGCCTTGCGGTCTACCCGTCCTCGGTGATCATGAACGTTGTCCCGGCCCTGGCCGCCGGCGTCGAATCTATCGCCCTGGCCTCGCCGCCGCAAAAGAACTTCGGCGGCCTCCCGCACCCCACGATCCTGGCTGCGGCCTGCCTGCTGGGCATCGAGGAGGTCTACGCGATCGGCGGGGCGCAGGCCATTGCGGCCTTCGCCTACGGCATCCCGGCCGACGCGTCCGACGGCGGCCACTTCCCCGGGATCGATCCCGTGGATGTCGTCACCGGTCCGGGCAATATCTTCGTGGCCACCGCCAAGCGCCTGGTCAAAGGCGTTGTCGGGATCGATTCCGAGGCCGGCACCACGGAGATCGCGATCCTCGCGGACGCCACCGCCAGTCCGGCGCTCGTGGCCGCGGACCTCATCAGCCAGGCCGAGCACGACCCCAAGGCTGCCTCGGTCCTGTTCACCGACTCCGAGGCCCTCGCCGCCGAGGTCCGCGTGGAGCTTGAGCGGCAGGCCGCTGCCACCAAGCACTCCAGCCGCGTCCGCGAGGCACTCTCGGGCCCGCAGTCCGGGGTGGTGCTGGTCGAGGACCTGGAGCAGGGCATCGCCGCCTGCGACGCGTACGCCGCGGAACACCTTGAAATCATGACCGCCGACGCCGCCCGGGTGGCCGGCCGGATCCGCAGCGCCGGTGCGATCTTCGTGGGGGATTACAGCCCCGTGAGCCTGGGGGACTACTGCGCCGGCTCCAACCACGTGCTGCCCACCAGCGGCACCGCGGCCTTCTCCTCCGGACTGAACGTGACCACGTTCCTGCGCGCCATCCAGGTCATCAACTACACCCGCGCCGCGTTGGAGCAGGTCAGCGGCCACATCGTCAGCCTCTCCGGCGCGGAGGACCTGCCGGCGCACGGCGAGGCCGTCACGGTGCGGTTCGCCGCCCGGTAGTTCAGGACCCAGACCACTACATGTAGTAATTACAGGCTTGTTATTCAGCTACATCTAGTCGTAAACTGAGGTCACAGCGGATTGCGACAGGGGAGGAACCGACATGTATTGCCCGTTCTGCCGGAACCCTGATTCGCGCGTCGTGGACAGCCGGATCGCCGACGACGGCTCCGCCATCCGGCGCCGCCGGCAGTGCCCCGAATGCGGCCGCCGGTTCACCACCGTGGAAACCACAAGCCTGACCGTCATCAAGCGCTCCGGGGTCGGCGAGCCGTTCAGCCGCAGCAAGGTCATCAACGGCGTGCGCAAGGCCTGCCAGGGCCGCCCGGTCACCGAAGACGACCTCGCCCTGCTGGCGCAGGAAGTCGAGGAGGCGATCCGGGGCTCCGGCGCCGCCGAAATCGAGGCCCACGAAGTCGGGCTGGCGATCCTGGAGCCGCTGCAGCGTCTCGACGAGGTCGCCTACCTGCGGTTCGCCAGCGTCTACCAGGCCTTCGAATCCCTGGAGGACTTCGAATCGGCGATTTCCCTGCTTCGCCATGAGGCAGAGACCAAGGGCAGGGACGGCAAGAGCCCGGACAAGCGGCCGCTGCAGGCGCCGTCGTAAATGTCCTGATTGTCCTGGCGACTGCATCCCAGGATCCACCACAGACTCCGGTGGTGGCAGCGGAGGGGAAGCCGCAGCCACCACCGGCTCCACCTCACCGCTCCACAAAGAAACTGAGCTATCACTCCGGGTCGTTCCCAGCGTTCAGAACGACCCGGAGTGATAGCTCAATTGGCCTTAATCCCGCGAGGGGCGCTTTATTTGGCCAGCTTGTGCTTGAGGGCAATCTCGATGGCCGCGCCCACGATCCCGGCGTCGTTCTTCAGCTCGGCCGGGACGATCGGCGTGCGCAGCTTCATGTGCGGCAGGTACTCGTCTGCACGCTTGGAGATGCCGCCGCCCACAATGAAGAGCTCGGGGGAGAACAGGAATTCCACGTGGGAGAAGTAGCGCTGCAGCAGGACGCTGTACTGTTCCCAGCTGAGGCCCTCGCGCTCACGGGCCACGGCTGAGGCCTTGGTCTCGGCGTCGAAGCCGTCGATCTCGAGGTGGCCGAGTTCGGCGTTGGGAACCAGCTTCCCGTCGAAGATGAACGCCGAGCCGATGCCGGTGCCAAGGGTGATCACCAGCACGGTGCCGGCGACTCCCTCGCCGGCACCGAAGCGGGCTTCGGCGAGTCCGGCGGCGTCTGCGTCGTTGATGACCTCCACCGGGCGGCCGAGACGCGCCGTGAGCATGGCATCGATGTCGGCTTCCAGCCACGACTTGTCCACATTCGCGGCCGAATGGACCACACCGTGCTGGATGATGCCGGGGAAGGTCACGCCCACGGGGCTGCTGGCGTCGGGGGCATCGGAACGGGCAGAGAGCTCGGCGACAACCTGCGCGACGACTTCGGCCACGGACTCAGGGGTGGAGGGCTGCGGCGTCGGGAAGCGCACCCGGTCGCCGATCAGCTTCCCCTTCTTCAGGTCCACGATCCCGCCCTTGATTCCGGTCCCACCGATGTCAACGCCGATCAGGGGGGCGTTCTTCTTCGACTTTTCGTCCTTCTTGGCCAATGTCGTTCCGTTCGTGGCAGGGGCGGGCTGTAGTGACCGGGCAGGGCCGGTGGTGAAAGAGCGGGGTGGTTCCGGGAACTAGCGTGTGGAGCGGGCGGTCAGGGCAGCGTGAGGACCTCGGCACCGGACTCCGTCACGAGCAGGGTGTGCTCGAACTGGGCGGTGCGCTTGCGGTCGCGGGTCACGACGGTCCAGTCATCAGCCCACATGTCCCAGTCAACGGTGCCCAGGGTCAGCATTGGCTCGATCGTGAACACCATACCGGTTTCCATGGTGGTGTTGTATGCCGGGGCCGCGTCATAGTGCGGAATGATCAGCCCGGTGTGGAAGGCTTCGCCAACTCCATGCCCGGTAAAGTCGCGGACCACGCCGTAGCCGAAGCGCTTTGCGTAGGACTCGATGGTCCGGCCGATCACGTTGATTTCGCGTCCGGGAGCCACGGCCCGGATGGCGCGGTTCAGCGATTCCCGGGTGCGCTCCACGAGGAGGCGGGATTCCTCGTCGACGTCGCCGACCAGGAAGGTGTAGTTGGTGTCGCCATGGACGCCGCCGATGAAGGCCGTGATGTCGATGTTGAGGATGTCGCCGTCCCGGACCACGGTGCTGTCCGGGATGCCGTGGCAGATGACCTCGTTGAGGGACGAACACAGGGACTTCGGAAAGCCCCGGTATCCGAGGGTGGAGGGGTACGCGTTGTGGTCCAGCAGGAACTCATGGCCCACCCGGTCCAGCTGGTCGGTGGTGACGCCGGGTTCGATGTGCCTGCCGACCTCCACGATGGCCTGGGCGGCGATTTTGGAGGCGATCCGGATCTTCTCGATGGTCTCCGCCGACTTGACCTCGGACCCCGTGAACTTCGCAGGAGCCGGCTTGCCTACATATTCCGGACGCGGGATGGACGGCGGCACGGGAAGCTGCGGGCTCACTGTCCCCGGGACCAGCGTGCCGATGGGTGCAGTTGAGGCTAGAGAAGGCATAGATTGATCATATAAGTAGCCGGGCTCGCCCCGGAAAATACAGCCCGGAAAACACACCCGGACAACACGCCCGGACACGCTCCGGGCCATGAAGGAGCCCCGATGCCCGAATACTGGTACAACGTCAACACCCACGAGATCGAGGAAGACGCGATGTCCGACTGGAGCCAGCTGATCGGCCCGTACAAGACCCGTGAGGAAGCCGAACATGCCCTGGAAAAGGTCAAGGCGCGCAATGAGGCTTGGGACAAGGACGAGGACGACTAGACCGTACGGGCCGGCTGCGCCCGCGGGAACGTCCCCCGGCGATCGCGGACCCGACACCGCACAGGCTGACTGATTTTTCCCAGCCCGTGATTCTCACCCTGTGAGGGTGGGTGCGAGCCGGTTGCCGACGGCCATACTGGGAAAATGCCGACGCGCGTTGCCCGCACCCGCGGCGCCCGAATCTCAGACCTCGCCAGGCTGGCCCTCGCCTGGGCTGCCTCGACTGTTGCCCTCATCATCACCGGCGCCCTGCTGCCGGGGTTCTCTGCGGCCAGTTGGTGGTCATACGCCGCCGTGGCGGCGGCAGCCGGCCTCGTTGGCATGGTCCTGCGCCCCGTTCTGGTGGAGATCTCGGCCAGGGTGGGGTGGGTGGCAGTGCTTCTCACCGCCCTGGTGGGGCAGGCCCTGATCATGTACGTCGCCATCCGTCTGGTGCCAGGCATCGAGTCGACGCCGTTGACAGCCCTCGCCGCTACCTGGGTCAGTGCCGTCGTGGGCACGCTCATTTCGTGGGCCACCACAGCCGGAACCGATGACGGCCTCATCACCTCGCTGGCCGGACGGGCACGCCGGCAGGAAACGGTGACCGATCCGGAGGTTGACGGTGTCCTGTTCGTCCAGCTCGACGGGGTCCCCTTCCCGGTGCTGCAGTGGGCTATCCAGTCCGGGGGAGTGCCCCATCTCCGCCGCTGGCTGGCCTCGGGAGATTATCAGTTCCGTGAATGGACTCCCCAGCTGCCTTGCACGACGCCGGCGAGCCAGATGGGCATTCTGCACGGCACGGTCGACGGGATCCCGGCCTTCCGGTGGTATGACCGTGAGCTCCAACGCGTCCTGGTGGCCAACCGTCCGGCAGACGCCCGGGTGATCGAGGACAGGCACAGCACCGGCCAGGGACTGCTCTGCGACGACGGCGTCTCCATCTCGAACCTGTTCACCGGTGACGCGCCCCGCTCGTTTTTGACGATGAGCCGGGTAGAGGTCCGGCGCGGCTCGACCCAAACCCGCCGGGCGTTCGCCTGGTTTTTTGCCACCCCGAACGGCTTCATGCGCAGCTTCACGCGGACCGTCGGCGAGATCTTCAAGGAGCGTTGGCAGGCCCGGAGACAGGTCAAACGTGACCTCAATCCGCGGGTGCGGCGGGACTGGACCTTCGCCCTGCTGCGGGCAGTCACCAACGGTCTGCTGCGGGACCTGAACACGGCGCTGGTGGCAGAGGAGCTGCGTCGCGGCACGAAGAGCATCTATGTCGACTACGTTGACTACGACGAGATTGCCCACCACGCAGGCATGTTCCGCCCCGAGTCGCTTGCAGCCCTGGATGGCTTGGACCGCACGCTCGGTGCCTTGGCCGAACTCGCCGGG
>NZ_KI914910.1:0-12324 GCF_000520575.1 Arthrobacter sp. I3 | reverse complement strand
CCCCCGCCGCTACCGGCTGGTGGTGCTCTCGGACCACGGCCAGTCCCAGGGCACGCCGTTCGCGGACAGGTATGACCAGGCGCTTGGTGATCTGTGCGCGGAACTGATGCAGGAACACGTTCAGAACGTGGACGCGTCCGTCGAGGGACTCGGGCGCGCGGACTCCATCGCCGGCGACGTTGCCACTGGCGGATTGTCCGGGAAGCTCGCCGGCCGCGCGGACAAGGTGCTGACCAAGGCACAAGAGACGCCGGCGCAGCAGACTTCCGGTTCAGGCGGCGCGGAGGACCCGGTGGTCGTGTTGGGCTCGGGCAACCTGGGCCTGGTGTACCTGCGGGGTGACCGGCGCCTGAGTCTCCAGACCCTCGAGCATCGGTGGCCTGCCCTGGTCCCCGGCCTGGCGGGCCATCCCGGCGTCGGGTTCGTGGCCGGCATCGATGACGAGGGCGGGGCGTGGGCGATCGGAAGCGGCGGGCGCGTCAATATCACCAGCGGGGCAGTGGAGGGCACCGACCCGCTGGCCGGTTTCGGGCCGCATGCGGCGCGGGTGCTGAATCTCGCGCTGATGCACCCCGAGGCGCCGGATCTCTATGTCAACAGCGCGGTGGATCCCGTGACCGGCGACGTTGCAGCGTTCGAAGGCCTCGTGGGATCCCACGGGGGTCTGGGGGGTTGGCAGGACCGCGCCGTGCTGATGGGCCCGGCCGATCTCATGGCGGGGCTGCCCGAGCGGATCGAGGGTGCCGGGGAACTCCACCAGGTGCTGGTGGCGATGCTTGAGTCCTGTGGCCAGCGCGCCACGACGGCGTCCCGCGGCTGAGCGACCAACTGGGGATTTCCCCCGGGCGGGTCCAATCCGGGGCCCGGGGGCTTACGAGGGCGCGACCCAGGACTGGCCGGGAGCGAGGACGACTGCCGTGCAGCCGGGAGCCTGTTCCGCCACGGCAGTGGCGAACCGGTGGCCGGGCCGCTCGAGCCAGCTCCGGGCAAAGTAGGTGACGAACGGAGGGTGCAGCGTCCCCCAGTGCACCGGCAGGGCGAACCGTGCGCCGCTCATCGCGACAGCCCGGGCGGCGGTCTCCGGAGTCAGGTGTCCCGCCGAGAGCCTCGGCCCCCACCCCCAGACCGGCACCAGGGCGACATCGATCGGCCCTCCAGCCATGGCGGGGAGCGCGGCCATCTCCGGGAACAAGCCCGTGTCACCCGCGATCCACACGATGCCCGATTGACCGCGGACGAGTTGGCCATTGGCGTCGTTGGGTCGGTGCGGCATTGGCCGGCTGTGATGCTCGGCCGGCACCTGGCGAATCTGGACGCCGCTGCCGACCGGGGTCCAGCCGTCGCCCAAGGAAACCGTGTGCGCCAGCTTTCGGCGACGCAGCCAGGCCACGTTCGCCGGCGCGCTCATCAGCGGTGCCCCACGCAGCATGCGCAGGGAGCGCAACTCGGCGTGGTCGTGGTGCAGGTGGGAGAGGAGCACCGCGTCCGGTCGGTCCCACGAGACCGGGTCCGGACGCGGTGCCAGGCGTCGGAGCAACCCGGCATGGGAACGGAGCAGCGGATCGGTCAGGATCCGAACCCCGTCGAGATCCAGAACCACCGTGGAGTGACCAAGCCAGGTGATTCTCATGTCGGGCGTAGCCCGTTTTCGTGTCAGGCCAAGGCCTTTGCCTTGAGGGAATCAAACTCGGTCTGGTTGATGGCTCCGGAATCAAGCAGCGCCCTGGCATCGGCGATCTGGCCGGCCGGGCTGGCCGTCGAGCCTGCGGCCTGCTTGATGTACTCCTGCTGGGCAGCCTGCTGCTGGGCCAGCATCTTCATCTGACGATCGGTCATGCTCCGGCCCCGGGCGATCAGGTAGATGAGGGCGCCGAGCCAGGGAACGAAGATCAGCAGGATAACCCAGCCGGCCTTGGCCCAGCCGCTGAGCTCGTGGTCGCTGAACAAGTCCATCAGGCAGCGGAACCACACCATCAGCGCAGCGATCCAGATGAAGAACCAGAAACTCCAGAGCAGAACGTCCCAGAAGCTATTCGTGTCCATCGATACTCCTCGAATCGTGTCCGCCGGAGCCTGACCTTACGCTTAGCGCATGAAACCGTCCGGGCCGGCGGAACATCTTGAGGTCCTAATGCAGACCTTATTGGTCAGCCTGCCCGCACCTGAGGCGCAACGCATCGCCCGTGAAGGATGAGGTCTTGCAAAAGAGTTCCCGGATCCGGAAGGTCAGGGCCCCCTGGAGCGGAACTAGAAGGAGTGTTCCGGGCCGGGGAACTGGCCTGAGCGCACGTCGTCGCCGTAGGCTTTTGCGGCGTCACTGAGCGACGTGCGGAGGTCGGCGTACTGTTTGACGAATTTCGCCATCTTTCCGCCGCGCAAACCGGCCATGTCCTGCCACACCAGGACCTGTCCGGTGGTGGCGCTGCCGGCCCCGATGCCGACCGTGGGGACGTCGACGGCGGCATCCACGGCGGCTGCCGTGGCGGCCGGGACCATTTCCATGAGCACGCTGAACGCGCCGGCGTCGGCCAGCGCGACGGCGTCGTCGATCAACCGCTGGGCGTCATCGCCGCGGCCCTGGACTCGGTAGCCGCCGAGGGAGTGTTCGCTCTGCGGGGTGAAACCGATGTGCGCCATGACGGGGATGCCGGCCTGGACCATGGCGCGGACGGTTTCGGCGTAGAACTTTCCGCCTTCGATCTTGACGGCGTGGGCCAGGCCCTCTTTCAGGAACCGGACTCCGGTGGCAACAGCCTGCTGGGTGGAGACCTCGTAGCTGCCGAACGGCAGGTCAGCGACCACCAGGGCCCGCCGTGCGGAGCGGGCGACGGCCCGGCACAGCGGAAGGAGCTCGTCCACCGTCACGGGAAGGCTGGTTTCGTTGCCGAAGACGTTGTTGGAGGCCGAATCGCCGACCAGGAGCACCTCGATGCCTGCCTGGTCAAAGATTTCTGCGGTGTACTGGTCATACGCAGTGAGCATGGCGAAGCGTTCACCGTTCACCTTGGCCGCCTGGAGATGATGCGTACGGATCCTGGCCGCCGGTTTCCGGGCCGCCTCCGCAGTCCCGCCGGTGCCGCCGTCGGCGGTCCCGCCTGTGCCACTGGCCGACGTGCCCGAAGAGGCGGCCGCTGAAGCCGCTGCCGGGCCGCTGCCGTAGGGGGCCGCAAGTTCTGCGGGCGTGCTGGAATCGGAGCTGTTACTTGAGGCCATGCCACGAGCGTAGTGCGAGACGAAGTGCCGCAGCTACCGCGGGTTGCCCCCGCCCGGCGTGAATCACGTCACACGGGCGGCCTGCGCGGCGGCACAATAGCCCCTCCCGCCGCGAATTCGTCCGGCTTTGTGTTAACGGTGTGTTACGCGGGGGTCCGGCTTCAGCAATCGGTGGCAATGCTTAGTAAAGTGAACCGTGAGCAGCCGCGGGGCCCATGAATGCCGGGCCTGGGGCGGATGGAAGAACCGGAAAGAGGCCAGTATGGACCGCCAGCAAGAGTTTGTCCTGCGGACGATCGAAGAGCGCGACGTGCGGTTTGTGCGCCTGTGGTTCACCGACGTCGTGGGATCGCTCAAGTCCGTGGCCCTGGCCCCGGCAGAGGTGGAAGGCGCCTTCGAGGAAGGACTCGGATTCGACGGTTCCTCGATCGAAGGCCTGGCCCGCGTCTTCGAATCCGACATGCTGGCCCAGCCGGATCCGGCCACGTTCCAGATCCTGCCCTGGCGCGGCGAGACCGAGGCCACATCGCGGATGTTCTGCGACATCCTGACGCCCGACGGCGAACCTTCCGCCGCGGACCCGCGCAACGTCCTCAAGCGCACCCTGGCCAAGGCCGCGGACATGGGCTTCACCTGCTACACCCACCCCGAGATCGAGTTCTACCTGCTCAAGTCCCAGGAGCCGGGCCCGGACGGATCACCGATCCCCGTGGACGAGGGCGGCTACTTCGACCACGTCCCGGGCGGCGTGGCCCAGGACTTCCGCCGGACCGCCGTGACTATGCTCGAATCGGTGGGCATCTCGGTGGAATTCAGCCACCACGAGGCGGGCCCGGGCCAGAACGAAATCGACCTGCGCTACGCCGACGCCCTGCAGACCGCGGATAACATCATGACGTTCCGCACGGTCATCAAGGAAGTCGCGCTGCAGCAGGGCACCTATGCCACCTTCATGCCCAAGCCCTTCACTGCCCACCCGGGTTCGGGCATGCACACCCACTTTTCCCTCTTCGAGGGGGACACCAACGCCTTCTACGAGGCTGGTTCCGAGTTCCAGCTTTCCGAGACGGCGCGCCAGTTCATCGCCGGCATCCTCAAGCACGCCCCCGAATTCACGGCCGTGACCAACCAGTTCGTCAACTCCTACAAGCGGCTCTGGGGCGGGGGAGAGGCGCCGAGCTACCTGAGCTGGGGCCACAACAACCGCTCCGCCCTGGTCCGCGTCCCGCTGTACAAGCCCGGCAAGGGCCAGTCCGCGCGGATCGAATACCGTGGCATCGATTCCGCCGCCAACCCCTACCTGGCCTACGCCGTGCTGCTCGGTGCCGGCCTCAAGGGCATCGAGGAGGGCTACCAGCTCCCCGCGGCGGCCGAGGACGACATCTGGTCGCTGAGCTCGGCAGAACGCCGCGCCATGGGACACGACCCGCTGCCGGCCAGCCTGCACGACGCCATCCGGACCATGGAGGATTCCGAGCTCATGCCGCAGATCCTCGGCGAGCAGGTGTTCGAGCACTTCCTGCGCAACAAGCGTGCAGAATGGCAGGACTACCGCCTCCAGGTGACGCCCTACGAACTGCAGCGCAATCTCGGCATTCTGTAGGTTGCCCCGATGAGCCTGGCACGACGCCTCATTGCCGCCGGCTTCAGCGATCTCGACAAGGGCGAGCGGTTCCTGGCGGCCCGGGAACTGGAGGGACTCGACCAGGATGCCCTCTTTGCGGGGCTGCAGCTGGCGGCCAACCCGGACACAGCCCTGCAGTCCCTGGTCCGGCTGATCGAGAAGCACCCGGAGCTGCGCAAGCTTGCCGTCGCGGACCCGGAAAGCAGCGAACCGCTGTACCGGGTCCTGGGCGCCTCCGAGGCGCTGGGCGAGTTCCTCATCCGCCACCCCGAACACCTCGATGCCTTCGACGTGCGGGTCAGTCCGGAACCGATGGCCGCGGACGCCGTGGCCCTGCGGACGCGGCTGCTGCAGTCGGTGCGGGCCGATCCCAAGTCTGCCCGGCCGGTGGCGGCCCTCAGCGGTCAGGAAGCCTACGCGGCCCTGCGCACCGCCTACCGGCGCGGGCTCGTGGAGCTCGCCATCAAGGACCTGTGCGCGGCCGATCCGCTGGACTTCATGCCGGCCGCGGGTGCGGAACTGGCGGATCTCGCCGGGGCTGCGCTCGAGGCGGCCCTCGCCGTGTCCCGGGCCGAGGCGGCGGAGAAGTTCGACGCCTCGGAGGTGGCCGACGTCGGCCTCGCCGTGATCGGCATGGGCAAGTGCGGTGCCCGCGAACTGAACTACATTTCCGACGTCGACGTCATCTACGTGATCGAGTCCGGCGCGCTGGAAGAGACCCGGGCCACGACCATCGGCACCGTCCTCGCTTCCGGGATCTCGCGCGCGATCATGTCCACAAGCCGCGAACCCGGGCTGTGGGAAGTCGATGCGAACCTCCGGCCCGAGGGCAAGTCGGGGCCGCTGGTCCGGACCCTCGCCTCGCACGAGAGCTATTACGCGCGCTGGGCCGAGAGCTGGGAATTCCAGGCCCTCCTGAAGGCCCGGACCATCGCCGGCGACACCGTCCTGGGGGCCCGCTATGAGGCAGCCCTGACGCCCCTGATCTGGTCTTCGGCCGGCCGGGAGGGCTTTGTCGAATCCGTCCGCGCCATGCGCCGCCGCGTCACTGAGCACATTCCAGCCGATGAGGAACAGCGGCAGATCAAGCTGGGCCGCGGCGGGCTGCGCGACGTCGAATTCACCGTCCAGCTGCTGCAGCTCGTGCACGGCAAGTCGGATGAATCCTTGCGTTGCCGGGACACCACCTCGGCCATCGCCGCGCTCTCCGCCGGCGGGTATATCGGCCGCTCCGACGCCGCGGAGTTCGACCGCGACTACCGCTACCTGCGGCTGCTCGAACACCGGATCCAGCTGTTCCAGCTGCGCCGGACGCACCTCATGCCGGTGAACGAAGCGTCCTTGCGCTCCCTCGCGAAGGCGGTGCTGGGACCTTTCTCCGCCGAGCGGCCCAAGCCGGACGCCCTGGTCGCCGCATGGCGAAAAACCAAGCGCTCCGTGCGGGAACTCCACGAACGAATCTTCTACCGCCCCCTGCTCAATACCGTCGCCACCCTGAGCAGCGAAGAGGCACGCCTGACCCCCGAAGCCGCCCAGGGCCGCCTCGCCGCCCTCGGCTACCTCGATCCGCCCGGCGCCATGCGGCACATCGAGGCCCTCACCGCCGGCGTGAGCCGGCGCGCCGCACTCCAGCGGCAGCTCCTGCCCATCCTGCTGGACTGGCTCGCCGACGGCGTGGACCCCGACGCCGGGCTGCTCGCCTTCCGGCGGGTCAGCGAGGCCCTCGGCACAACCCACTGGTACCTGGGCATGCTCCGGGATTCGACGGCAGCGGCCGAGCGGCTCTGCCACGTGCTCGCCAACTCCCGGTTGATCGCGGACCTGCTGGAGGTTTCGCCCGAATCAGTGGCGTGGCTGGGCACGGACAAGGAACTGGTGCCGCTGAGCTTCGAATCCCAATGGCTTGAAATCACCTCTAAGATGTCCCGGCACGCGGACCCGGAGAGCGCCATGCGGCTGATCCGGCTGATCCGGCGCCGGGAAATCCTTCGGGTCGCCATCGCGGACAGCGCCGGGCTGCTGGACCAGGACCAGGTGGGGGAAGCCCTCGCTGACACGGACCGGGCCGCCGTGCTGGGGGCCCTCCGCGTGGCGGAGACGATCATCACCGCCGGGGAACCGCTGAAGACCCAGGTGCTGGTGGTTGCGATGGGCCGTCAGGGCGGCCGGGAGATCGGCTACGGCTCGGACGCCGACGTCATGTATGTCCACCGCGGACTCCCCGGCGTGCCGGAAGATGAGGCACAGGCTCAGGCCCTGCAGATCGTGGGCAAGCTCTCCAGCCTGCTGACCCAGCCGCTCAAACCGGCGATCCTGGCCGAGCGGGTACTCGCGGTGGACGCGGACCTGCGCCCCGAGGGCAAGAGCGGGCCCATGGTGCGGTCCCTGGAGTCCTATGCCGAGTACTACCGCCGGTGGTCCCTGGTCTGGGAGGCCCAGGCGTTGCTGCGGGCGCGTCCCATGGCCGGCGACGACGCCCTGGCCGAGGATTTCGTGGCGCTGATCGACACCATCCGGTACCCGGAGTCTTTGTCTGACCAGGACGTCCGGGAGGTGCGGCGGGTCAAGGCCAGGGTCGAGGCGGAGCGCCTGCCGCGCGGAGCCGATCCCGCCCGTCACCTGAAGCTTGGCCGGGGCGGGTTGAGTGACGTCGAGTGGCTGGCCCAGTTGCTCCAGCTCCGGCACGCCGGCCGGCACCCGGAGCTACGGACCACGTCCACTGTGGACGCGCTCGAGGCGGCCGCGGACCTGAACCTGATGGACGCGGGGGACACCGTCATCCTCCTCCGGGCCTGGCGGCTGGCGAGCCGGATCCGTTCGGCCAACGTCATCTGGACCGGCCGGCCCTCGGACCTGCTGCCCTCCTCCCGCCGCGACCTTGAGGCGGTGGCCCGCTGGTGCGGCTACGGACAGGGCAACGCCGCGGCGCTGGAGGAGGACTACCTGCGGTTGAGCCGGCGCGCCCGGGCGGTCTTCGAGCGGGTCTTCTACGGCCAATAGCGCCCGGCGGCGGCCTGCCGGCTGCTGACAGGGCCTACTGACACATGCTGCGGGCGGTGCTACCTTGGGCCAATGGCCAGGCAACTTTTTGTGAACCTTCCCGTCCGGAATCTGGATAAGACCGTTGAATTCTTCACGGCGCTGGGATTTTCCTTCAACCCCGACTTCACCGATGAGAACGCCACCTGCATGATCGTCAACGATGGCGCGTACGTGATGCTGCTCGTCGAGTCCTATTTCAAGACCTTCACTTCGAAGTCCGTCGCCGCTACGGCCGGCACCGCCGAGGTCATCATGTCCTTCTCGCTGGAGAGCCGCGAAGCCGTGGACGAGGTCATCCGTACCGCCCTGACCTCCGGGGGCACGGCATCGGAGGAGGCCCAGGACTACGGTTTCATGTACACGCACAGCTTCCAGGACCCGGACGGGCACCTCTGGGAAGTCTTCTGGATGGATCCGGCCGGACCGCCCAAGGAAGCTGCGCTGTAGCCCCTTTCCTTGAGGCGGCGGGCGCCGCCGGCGCGGGTACGCTGTCTACATGTCTGGACATGTATGGCTGCTGCCTTTGAAGAATCTCGACGACGACGCCCGGGCCATCAAGCTTGGGGAGATCGCGCTGCTGGAGCTCGGCGCAGGGCAGCAGAAGTTCGTGGGGGACCCGCTGCGGATGATGCTGATCGGGCTCGAGGAAGAGTCCCGGCACCCGTTCGCCGTGGATGAGAACGGGGCCGCCGTGGGAGTCCTGACGCTCCAGGCTGGGGCGGCAACCCTCGCGGGCTGGCCAGAGGACAACACGGCCTGGCTCCTGCGGGGCTTCCTGATCGACCGGCGGCAGCAGGGCAAGGGCCTCGGCACCCTCGCCGCGGAGGCCGCCGTGCGGGAGGCCGCCAAACTGACGGCGGACCTCGGCAGCGGCCAGGCTGGCGTCGTACTCTCCGTCAACGAACTGAACCCCGGCGGCCAAGCCGCATACCGCAAGGCCGGATTCGAGGACCGCGGCCGCTACGAAGGCGGCGACGCCGGCCCGCAACGAATCATGTACCGGGCGTTCTGACCGAGGGCGCATCTTGACTGGGACGATGTGCGCCTCAGTATTGAATCAAGATCAGCCGCTGGAAAGGTGCATGATGGGTCACTCGCAGATGCAGGTAGAACCGGTCATCCAGGAGCTCCACATCCCCGCCGGGCTGGCAGGGACGGTTGAGTTGACGATGGACGTACGTTGTTTCCTTGTGCCGCACACCGGGGGACTGCTGTTGATCGATACGGGCCTCAAGGGCAGCGCGGATGCGATTGCGGCGGCGTTGGACCGTGTCGGAGCAGCATGGAGTGACATCACCGACGTCGTCCTCACGCATTGGCATCCGGACCACGTCGGCGGCCTCGGCGAAGTCGTGGAACGGAGCCCGTTGGCAGCGATCTGGACGGGCGCTGCGGACGTTTCCCAGATTCCTTCCGCGGTGCCGCTGCGCCCGCTCGTGGAACGTGACAGGGTCCGCGATATTCAGATCGTGCAGACGCCTGGCCACACGGCAGGACACATCAGCTTGCTGCA
This sequence comes from Arthrobacter sp. I3, assembly GCF_000520575.1. Taxonomy (NCBI): domain Bacteria; kingdom Bacillati; phylum Actinomycetota; class Actinomycetes; order Micrococcales; family Micrococcaceae; genus Arthrobacter; species Arthrobacter sp. I3. The sequence goes on along the minus strand of NZ_KI914910.1, from coordinate 2,932 downwards.
TGACGACGGACTGCTGTTCGTAGGGGACGCTGTGGGGACAGCCGGAGGTGCGATGCGACGGGCGCCGGAGCAGTTTACAGCGGACTCTGCGCGGGCCGAAGAGTCGCTTCTAAGACTGAGCTTGCTGGAGCCGGACAGGATGCTCTTTTCCCACGGACCGGAGATCCCCGATCCCGTAGGGGAATTACGCCGGCTTCTCGCCGTCAACGAGGGTTGACGCCCCCTCTCTGCGTCAACTAACGTTGACGCTGGAGGTGCTTCATGCAGACATTGATAGGTTCCATGGACGGCAAAGGGCCGGCCGAGGCGCTCTACGCCGTGGCGGAACTCCACAAAGAACTGGCGCGCACGGAAACCGAAGTGGTGCTGCGTGCCCGGCAGGCCGGACTGTCATGGGAGGCCATTGCGGTGTGCCTTGGCGTCACCAAGCAGGCCGTGCACAAGAAGTACGGAAAGCGCTGAGGTGCTGGAAAGCGCTGAACCAGAAGGCCGGTCACGGGATGAACCCGTGACCGGCCTTTTTATATTGGAACTGTTGCGGACGAACAGTGTCGGGCCGCTTTATCTAACTAGGCGCCGTAGTAGAGCGCTGACTAAACAGACCTGATTGGTGGCCGTTGGATGTCGTCGAAATCCGCGTTAGTAGCGGACGACGTACGTCCTGCTGAACCGATAGCTGATCTTTCCCCCATATGTGCCCTTGACGCGGACGACGAACTTGTCGCCTTTGCTGTCCACGACCGGCGGCCCCCAGACCTTAGTGGTTGCATTCCAGCCGCCCGCGAAGATTTTGCCGTTCAAGAACCAGCGGTATTCCAGCTTGGTGCCCTTGGGCCAGCCGTACTTGTTCGCCCCCAGGATGGTTCCTGGGGTGACGTACACGGTGGACACGCCGGCTGTGCAAGGCGCCGTAGTTTGGGCACATGAGGCGGGCGTGCCGCCGTTGGCGCTGGCAGGGGCCGCCGCGGCGAGCGTTCCGGCTCCCAGGACAACGGAAAGGACGGCAGAGGCCGCTGCTTTACGGAAGATCGATCGTTTCAATGCTGGCACGGTTCCCCGCACCTCCTGTCGGTGGTTGGCAGATAGTTTTTGGCTGCTGAACGCTTCCGACATACACCGTCTAAGGCGCCCCCAAGTATGAGTATAACCACAGGGGCAACACTGGCATCAACGGCTTTGCTAACAACAAAAGGCCGGTCCCAAGTCGTGAAACTTGGGACCGGCCTTTGATGTATCAAAATTCTTGCGGACTGTCTGCGGACTATGCCCGCTTTAGCCCAGTCATATAGCTAGACGCCGTAGTAGAGCTCGAACTCGTACGGGTTCGGGCGCAGCGAAAGCGGACGGATCTCGTTCTCGTACTTGTACTCGATCCAGGTGTCGATCAGGTCCTGGGTGAAGACGCCGCCGGCCTGCAGGAACTCGTTGTCCTCGGCCAGTGCATCCAGGGCCTCCTCGAGGGTGCCCGGAGCCTTGGGGATGTCCTTGGCTTCTTCGGCCGGGAGCTCGTAGAGATCCTTGTCGATCGGAGCCGGGGGTTCGATCCGGTTACGGATGCCGTCGATGCCGGCCATCAGCTGGGCAGCGAACGCCAGGTACGGGTTGGAGGAGGGGTCCGGAGCGCGGAACTCGATGCGCTTGGCCTTCGGGTTGGAGCCCGTGATCGGGATACGGATACCGGCGGAGCGGTTGCCCTGCGAGTAAACCATGTTGACCGGGGCTTCGAAACCCTTGACCAGGCGGCGGTAGGAGTTCACCGTCGGGTTGGTGAAGGCCAGGACAGCGGAGGAGTGCTTCAGCAGGCCACCGATGTACCAGCGGGCGGTGTCGGACAGGCCGGCGTAGCCCTTCTCGTCGTAGAACAGCGGCTCGCCGCCGGTCCACAGCGACTGGTGGCAGTGCATGCCCGAGCCGTTGTCACCGAAGACCGGCTTAGGCATGAAGGTCACGGACTTGCCCCAGGCATCGGCGGTGTTCTTGATGACGTACTTGAACTTCTGCAGGTCATCAGCCGCGTGGGTCAGGGTGGTGAACTTGTAGTTGATTTCAGCCTGGCCGGCGGAGCCGACTTCGTGGTGGCTGCGCTCGACCTCAAGGCCGGCCTCGTCCAGGGCAACACACATGGCGTCGCGCAGGTCGGCCTGCTTGTCGGTGGGGGAGACCGGGAAGTATCCGCCCTTGACCGGGGTCTTGTAGCCGAGGTTTCCGCCCTCTTCCTCACGGCCCGAGTTCCAGTGTGCTTCCTCGGAGTCGATCTTGTAGAAGCTGCCCTGCGGGGAGGACTGGTACTGGACGTTGTCGAAGACGAAGAACTCGGCCTCGGGAGCGAAGAACGCGGTGTCGGCAATGCCGGTCGAAGCCAGGTAGGCCTCCGCCTTCTCGGCCACGCCGCGGGGATCGCGGTGGTACGGGTCACCGGTACGCGGGTTCACGATCGAGAAGTTCAGCGCAAGGGTCTTCTCCATGCGGAACGTGTCGATGAACGCCGTCGTGACGTCCGGGATGAGCTGCATGTCAGACTCGGCGATGCCCTGGAAGCCGCGGATCGAAGATCCGTCGAAAAGCTGGCCGTTGACGAAGAAGTCGGCGTCAACGCTCTTGGCAGGCACGTTGAAGTGCTGCTGAACGCCCGGGAGATCGGTGAAGCGGATATCGACGAATTTGATGTCTTCGTCCTTGATGAACTTGAGGACTTCGTCCGCAGTCTTGAACATCTATGCTCCTTACGCATATGAAAGATCTGGCCGTCAGGCACATTTGTCCAGCGCAGTCCAACGGCGGAGAAGGCAAAAAAGCTTCCCCGCTTCGCAGTCGCTAGCAACTGTTACCACCCTAAGGACAAGGGATTTCCCCGCAGTGTCCGCATTGTTTCGGGGAGGTTACAGAATGTCCTGACACGTAAACGCTAGTCGCCAGTCCACACTGTGGCCTA